>JAZOMS010000108.1:0-5127 GCA_045654145.1 Alistipes sp.
TCATTTTCAAACAACTCCCCGCGACCACCGTTGAGGAAGAAGGTTACGTGAGCATATTTCTCAGTTTCGGCAATACGCAACTGCTTCAAACCCTGCTTAGACACATACTCGCCAATGGTGTTCTGTACATTCTCCTTATCAAACAGGATATGCAGACCTGTAAATTTAGCATCGTAGGGAGTCATACAGCAGTAGTACAGCGGCATCGTCTTCATACCCTCCTCAGGCATATCCTCCTGAGTCAGTACGATAGTCAGCTCCTTAGCACGGTCGTTACGATAGTTGAAGAAAATCACAACGTCGTTGGGCTTGATCGTACCCACAACTTGACCCTGCTCATCGATCGCAACGATCGGCTTAACAAACTCATCGGTTACGCCCTCGTCATACGACTTCTGCATAGCTTCGACCATATCGCTCGAAGGCTCACCTACGCCATTAACCAGCTGGTCGTAAGCAATCTTCACGCGCTCCCAGCGCTTATCACGGTCCATAGCGTAGTAGCGACCAATGATCGACGCAATACGACCGGTAGTCTTCGAGAGGTGGTTCTGCAACTGCTCGATAAAGCCCTTACCGCTGCGAGGATCGGTATCACGACCATCCATAAAGCAGTGTACAAAAGTATTATCGATACCGTACTCCTTCGAGATGTTACACAACGTGAAGAGGTGATCCAACGACGAGTGAACACCACCGTCAGACACCAAACCCATAAAATGCACATTCACACCATTAGCCTTAGCATACTCGAACGCAGCAACGATCTCCTTGTTCTGCATAATCGAGCCATCAGCTGCCGCACGGTTGATCTTTACCAGATCCTGATAAACGATACGACCTGCACCAATATTGAGGTGGCCCACCTCCGAGTTACCCATCTGACCATCGGGCAGACCAACATTCTCGCCATCGGTGCGCAACTCAGCGTGAGGATACTTCTCGGTCATAGCCGAAATGTAGGGAGGATTGACCGTATAGATAACATCGCCCTTAGTTTTGTTGCCGTTGCCCCAACCATCGAGGATCATCAGCAATACCTTCTTGTTTTCCATCCTATTTTTATAGTTTTGTTATTTATTCAACTCATTTTTGATCAACTCTACCGCAACATCGATAGCCTTCTGCATACCATCGGGGTTCTTACCGCCAGCCGTTGCAAAGAAGGGCTGACCCCCGCCACCACCATTGATCTCCTTAGCAGCCGTGCGAACTACTTGCGAAGCATTGACACCAGCCGCCACGATCTCGTCGCCGAGCATAATGGTCAGCGTAGCCTTACCGCCAGCTACCGAGCCAGCAACAAGTACCAAACGAGGCATTGTCGTACGCAAATTATACGCCAAATCCTTCACAAACTCAGTCGGACGCTCGAATGTACGCGCAATCAACTGCATACCATCGATTTCGGGGCAAGCCTTCGACAACTGCTCAGCCAACGATGCGATCTGCTCACGACGCATCTGCTCGACCTCACGGCTCAAAGCGTCATTGCTCTCGATCAATCGCTGGATTGCGGGAACGATCTTCGAATTGTGGAAGAACTCCTCAATCTGACGGATAGTATCCTCAGCAGCATAGAGCACCTTCTCGGCACCTACGCCCGTAACAGCCTCGATACGACGAACGCCCGCCGAGATAGCACTCTCGCTCATAATCTTGAACATACCAATGTTACCCGTAGCCGAAGTATGGGTACCACCACACAGCTCGATCGACTCGCCAAAGCGTACCACACGCACCTTGTCGCCATACTTCTCACCGAACAACATCATTGCACCAGCCTCGCGAGCCTCATCAATCGGGCACTCGCGACGCTCATCGAGAGGATCATTAGCACGAATAGCAGCATTAACCAACTGCTCTACCTCGCGCAACTGCTCGTTGGTTACCTTCTGGAAGTGCGAGAAATCGAAACGCAGACCAGCCGGCGACACCATCGAGCCCTTCTGCTCAACGTGCGTACCGAGCACCTTACGCAGTGCAGCGTGCAGCAGGTGGGTTGCCGGGTGGTTATTAGCCGACGACTGACGCTTCTCAGCATTAACCTCTGCACGGAACGTAGCCTCTACATTCGAGGGCAAAGTATCGGCAATATGTACGGTCAGGCCATTCTCCTTCTGAGTATCGGTGATAGCTACACACTCACCATCAGCCTCGATCGTACCTACGTCGCCTACCTGACCACCCGAATTGCCATAGAACGGAGTGTGATCAAACACGATCTGATAGTAGCTCTTACCCTTGGTAGTTACACGGCGATAGCGTGCAATACGCACCTCATCAACCAACGTATCATAACCCGTAAATGTACTCTCAGCAATGGGCAGCACCTCAACCCAATCGTCCGTAGCCACAGCCGCAGCATTACGCGAACGCTCCTTCTGAGCCTGCAACTCCTTCTCGAATGCGGGAAGATCAACCTCCACACCCTGCTCGTGCGCGATCAGATCGGTCAAGTCAATCGGGAAACCATAGGTATCATAGAGCAGGAATGCATCGCGACCGCTGATCTGACTCTTACCCTCAGCCTTAGCTCGACGGATCACATCATCCAACAGATTAATACCCGTAGCCAACGTACGCAAGAATGAGTTCTCCTCCTCCGAGATTACCTTCTCGATCAAGGTCTGCTGAGCACGCAGCTCGGGGAACTGATCGCCCATCTGCTCAACCAAACCTGCCACCAACCAGCAAATAAACGGCTCGTTGAAACCGAGATAAGTATAGCCGTAGCGAACTGCACGACGCAAGATTCGACGAATCACATAACCCGCCTTAACATTCGAAGGCAGCTGACCGTCGGCAATTGAGAACGCAATAGCACGCAAGTGGTCAGCAATAACACGCATCGCTACGTCGCACTTCTCGTCAACACCATACTGCTTGCCGCACATATCAGCCAAACGCTTAATCGTAGGCTGAAACACGTCGGTATCGTAGTTCGACTTCTTACCCTGCAAAATCATACACAGACGCTCGAAACCCATACCCGTATCAACGTGATTCTTCGGCAGCGGTTCAAGCGAGCCATTAGCCTTGCGATTGAACTGCATAAATACGTTGTTCCAGATCTCGATAACCTGCGGGTGATCCTTATTGACCATCTCACGACCGGGGATCAACGCGACCTCTGCCTCATCACGCAGGTCGAAATGGATCTCGCTACACGGACCGCACGGACCGGTATCGCCCATCTCCCAGAAGTTATCCTTTTTGTTGCCACGAATGATGTGGTCGGCAGGCAGGTAACGCAGCCAAAAATCGTAAGCCTCCTGATCGAACGGCACACCGTCCTCCTCCGAGCCTTCGAATACAGTAGCGTACATACGCTCCTTGGGGAGTTTATATACCTCAGTGAGCAGTTCCCACGCCCACTCAATAGCCTCTTTCTTGAAATAGTCGCCAAACGACCAGTTGCCGAGCATCTCGAACATCGTATGGTGATAGGTATCGTGACCTACCTCCTCCAAGTCGTTATGCTTACCCGACACGCGCAGACACTTCTGCGAGTCGCAAACGCGGGGTGCCTTAATCGGGGCATTACCCAAAAACATATCCTTAAACTGGTTCATACCTGCATTGGTGAACATCAGCGTCGGATCATTCTTTACGACCATCGGTGCCGAGGGCACTACCACGTGACCTTTGCTCTCGAAAAATTTGAGAAAGGCCTCTCTAATTTTGTTGCTTTCCATTGTCTATTTTTAGTGTTTATTTATTATCAAATTACGTAATAATTTGTCGCGCGCGTTCGTTATTACACGCGAGAACTTGCAAAGTTACACATTTTGCCGTAATTTTGCCCAAAATGTAGAGCGTTTTTTCGCTTAATGGAGAAAAAAGAGTATAAATTCAACCCGCAAACCCTCACTTACGAGGTCGTAACCGCACCTTTCAAGTTGCGGTACTACCGCCTATTGCGCAAAATTTTGGTTGCGTTTATCCTCGCCTCGATCTTCAATGCGATCTTCTCCTACTTTTTCTATTCACCAAAGCTCTATCGTATCCACCGCGAGAACAACGAGCTTGTCATCAAGTATCGCATCTTGCAAAGTAAGATCGACGCTTCGATGAATCAGTTGAACGAGATAAAGCATCGCGACAATCGCGTCTATCGAACACTTTTCGCAGCCGACACACTCTCGATCGACGGCATCTATTCACCCTATCCCGACTCGAAGTATGCCTCACTGCGTGGCGACGACTACTCATCATTGATGACCTCGACGTGGATCAAACTCGACGAACTGACTCGCAAAACCTATCTCGAATCGCGCTCACTCGACGAATTGCAGATTTTGGCCAAGAACAAGGAGAATATGTCGCTCGCCGTACCCGCTATTATGCCCATCGATAAGAAGTTGCTGCGTGGTCATATCGGAGCATACGGTATGCGATTCCACCCAAAACTGCACATTTGGCGACCCCACAAAGGCATTGATCTCGGTGGTACCATCGGCGATCCAATTTATGCGACGGGCAACGGAACGGTAAAGGAGGTTGAAATCACACGCTCACGTCGTGGTTACGGCACACAGATCGTCATCGACCACGAGTTCGGCTATCAGACCCGTTATGCCCACTTGGACAAGGTTTGGGTCAAGGAGGGCGACAAGATTATGCGTGGTCAGCGCATTGCCGATCTGGGCAATACGGGTATTTCGACAGGTCCACACCTGCACTATGAGGTGATCTATATGGGACATCACGTGAATCCGATTAATTACATTAACAAGAATATGAGCGCCGAAGAGTTTGAAAATATCATCAGTTCGGCACGCGAAACAACCTATGAAGCAGACTAATAATACTCCTCGTACCGAACGCGTCGAGCGTATGCGTCGTCGTCGCCAACTGCGACAGAAGATCTCGCGTGCGGTGATCCAAACATTTGTTTGGATCGGCCTTGCTGTCTGCTACTACCTCGGCTTCTCGCTCTTCTTCGACACCCCGACCGAATATGCTGCAAGACACTCAACCGATCGCCTGCGCGAAGAGTATGAGGTACTGAGCGCACGCTACGATTCTCTCTCAAAGGTGATCGAGAATGTAGCTCAGCGCGACAAGAATGTATTCAATATTATGTTCGAAGCCGACCCCTATGATATGGGTGAAGGCAATGTG
>JAZOMS010000109.1:0-8556 GCA_045654145.1 Alistipes sp.
CTTGTGGCGCTGATAGGTGTGGGTAAGGTGTCGCGCTACTACCGCATCACACCTCTGCGCGACTATTCGGCTCAGCACACTCCCGAACGTGGATCATTCACGGTGATGACCTATAACATAGGCAATTTCAAGCCCTACTATGGCGTCGATCAAGATCCTCAGCACGCAGTGGCTGCGGGTGCGGCTGTGATCGATTCGATTGCACCCGACATCGTCTGCTTGCAGGAGTTCCAGAGTACGCCAGCCTGCCCACGCGAGATGTTCGATACGATGCTCACCAGCCGTAAGTATCGCGGGGTGGTGGCGCTACGACTGACCACTCATCCCAAGCAGGGGCACGGCGTGGGTAATGCTATCTATACACGTTACAAGATTATCCGTTCGGGCGTGATTGACAATGCTACCGAACTCGATTCGACGGCTTGCATCGCTCAGTGGGCCGACCTGATGGTTGGCGATGATACGGTGCGTGTGATCAACAACCACCTGCGCACGACGATGATCACGTACGACGATCAAGAATATCTGGTCAGTGGCGACTTTATTGAGGATGGTTCGGGCGAGCGCGAGGGTAAGTTGCGATCGATAGCCGACCGATTCCAACTTAATTCGCAAATTCGTGCCGATCAGGCCGATACGATCTCGCGCTTTGTCGAGGCGTCGCCCTATCGTGTGATTGTTTGTGGTGACTTCAACGATGGAGCGATGTCGTATGCCTATCGTACGATTGGTCGTTGCTTGAACGAAACGTTTGTCGAGGCGGCGCGCGGAATGACCAATACCTACCGAGGGTTCTTCAACCTGCTGCGTATCGACTTCATTATGGTCGATCGTGGGTTCGAGGTGCAGTCGTACGCCTCGCCTCGATTGGGAGTTTCGGATCACTATCCCGTTGTGTCGAGGTTGAAAATACGCCGCGACTAAAACTGTATAATACGAAAAAGCGAGCCGAGAGTTTGGACATTCGAACGAAAAGCGCTATCTTTGACAACAGTAAAACAAACAACACGAAACTACTATGCTTGTCAAGATTTATCCGGTCAATCCGAGCGAGAAGGAGTTGGATAAGGTGGTCGATGTATTGCGTCGAGGTGGCGTGATAATCTATCCGACCGATTCGATCTATGCCTTCGGTTGCTCACTCCAATCCCCCAAGGCCATCGAGCGCCTTCGTACGATCAAAGCCAAAAGTGAGGATTCGCTCTCGGTGATCTTCGATAGCATTTCGAGCGTGTCGGAGTATTGCCGTGTTGATAATCTGACCTTTAAGCTGATGAAACGCAACCTGCCGGGACCGTTTACATTCATCCTAAACACCTCGTCAAAGATGCCCGATCGTGCGTTAGAGAAGCGCAAGAGCGTGGGTGTGCGTATTCCGGCCAACCCCATCGCGCGTGCGATTGTCGAGCGATTGGGTTGTCCGCTGGTAACTTCGTCGGTTAAGCGCCGTCCGACGGACGATGGCGATGAATATACTACCGATCCCGAACTGATAGAGGAGCGTTATGAGAATGTGGTCGATTTAGTAGTCGATGGCGGTATTGGCGACAATGTGCCCACGACGTTGGTCGATCTCACCTCGGACGAGCAGGAGATTCTGCGTGAGGGGCGTGGTGAGTTGCGTTAAGAATGAAGAAATTACAAAAAAAGTGCAAACAGATATGAATAATAGTTATTTGATGCGAGCTTCGATCGCTGGTGCAGTGATTGGTACTATGTCGGTTGTGTTTGATATGATGCAGATCTGCTGCCCGTTCACGGGTTTGGGTCTGATTGGTTTCATCGTGCCTGTGGTACTGATCTGGTACTATGCACGCAACTATTCGCTGTCGTGTGGATCGGCAGGATGCTCGTATGGTCAGGTGCTGGGCTTTATCGCTGTGTCGATGATTTTTGCGGGAGTGTTGTATGGTGCGCTTAAAGCGGTGGCTGTCAATACTTTTGTCGAGGAGCAGTACAAGGCTTTGCTGGGTCAGTCGATGGATATGATCAAGCAGATGGGTATTTACTCGAAGGCGCAGATCAAGCAGATGAACGGAATGATGAATACGATGCAGTTCAACCCGATCTTCATCGTCTTCACGAGCATTTTCAGTATGGTATTCAGTGGTGTGCTCTACGGTCTGGTGATTGCTGCATTCACACGCCGTGAGGCCGACCCGTTTGCCGATCACAATCAAACGAACGAAAATGAACAATAAAATTTTGTCGGCTGACCGTATGCCGTGCCATATCTCGGTTGTAGTTCCGGTCTATAATGAGTACGAGTCGCTGCCCGAATTGGAGCAGTGGGTCGATCGCGTGATGCGTGAGAATCATTATAACTACCAGCTGATACTGATCGATGATGGCAGTAGCGACACGTCGTGGGAGGTGATCGAGCAGCTGTCGGTCAAGAATGAGTCGGTGTGTGGTATCCGCTTCCGCCGCAACTATGGTAAATCGGCAGCTCTCTATTGCGGTTTCGAGGTTGCAGAGGGAGAGGTTGTGATCACGATGGACGCCGATTTGCAGGACTCGCCTGATGAGATCCCCGCACTCTATAAGATGATTATGGACGAGGGCTACGATCTGGTTTCGGGCTGGAAGAAGGAGCGCCACGACCCTGTGGGTAAGCGTTGGCCGAGCAAGTTCTTCAATGCAACGGCGCGCGTGGTTTCGGGCATCAAACTGCACGACTTCAACTGTGGTTTGAAGGCCTACCGCAATAAAGTAATCAAGAGCATCGAGGTCTATGGCGAGATGCACCGCTACATTCCGATCTTGGCTAAGCAGGCCGGTTTCAAGCGTATTGGCGAGAAGGTTGTGCAGCATCGTGCTCGTAAATATGGCGTGTCGAAGTTCGGCTGGGAGCGAATGATCAAGGGCTATCTGGATCTGCTCTCGGTGATGTTTATGTCGAAGTTTGGTCGCAGCCCGATGTATTTCTTCGGCTCGCTGGGTACACTGATGTTCCTCTTTGGTGGTGGCGCAGCGATATGGATCGTGCTGCAAAAAGTTATCCGTCAGGCTAATGGCCTTGTTTGGCGCAGCGCAACCGATCAACCGTTGTTCTATCTCTCGTTGGTGGCAGTAGTGCTGGGTGTAGTGCTCTTTTTGGCGGGATTTTTGGGAGAGCTCATCAATCGCAATTCGTCAGATCGCAATAGTTACTTGATTGACGACGTGGCGGGTGCGCTCGATGACGACGATATTTATATTGATTAATCGAAAACTGATAAATAATGATTCAACGTATTCAAACACTCTATCTGCTTGGCGTTGTGGTACTCACGACGCTGATGATGTGTCTGCCGCTGGCCGAGTTTTGGTGTGGTGCGGAGACCTTCAACCTCTATGGCTATGGTCTGCGCTCGGTAGCTACGGGCGAGATGTATAAAACGACTGTGATTCTGGCAATTATGTTGGTAGCATCGGCTCTGTTGCCGTTGGTGAACATATTCTTGTACAAGCGTCGTATGACCCAGATCCGATACTGCATCGTGGAGTTTGTGCTGTTGGTTGGTTCGGTGATTATGCTGGCAGTTCACTACTTTTTGTTCTATCGAGCATTTGCTGTTTTCGATTTTCTCGCGCTCAGCATCAAGGTAACGGTGTTGTTGCCGATCGTAGCACTGTTTCTGAACTATTTGGCTATTAGAGCAATTGCAGCTGATGAGGCGTTGGTTCGCTCGGTCGATCGAATCCGGTAAACGATTCTCAATTAGTTAAATAAACGAAAAAGTCGCTACTCGTGTAGCGACTTTTTCGTTTATTCACTCGGCAGGTTATTGTTCAACGACCGTAGCGAAGAAGTGCAGGTCGGCGTCGCTGTTGTTGATCAGGCTGTGTGAGTGCCCTTTGGGGCAGTAGTGGCACTCACCAGCCTCGACATCCTCGTATGCACCATCCATCAGCACCGTTCCGCGACCCTCAATGATGTGGATAAACTCGCAGTTGGATGTGTGGGTATGCTCGCCAATTGATGCACCGCTGTGGAGCAAGCCTTTCATAATCTTACACTTGTCGTCCATATATCGGCGTACGATAAACTCCTTTTCGCCGCCATTGAATTTTTCGAGCACCTCTTCTGCGCGCTCTTTGAAATCGATAACCATAGTGTTAATGCATTTTAAGTTTTTCAATCTTTGATTACAAATTTACGAAAAAGTTTCGTTCATCAACTCTCTTCGCGATAAATTTTAACCAAAACCGATACCATTTGGTCTTAAAATTGCCCAAAGCACAAAGCGTAAACCAACTCAATGTCCGATTATGAAAAAGTTTATTGCCTATCCCATTGCTATTGTGGTGTGCTTGGCGGTGGGTTATCTTTCGAGTCTGATTCAGGCCGATGCCCTGCGCGAGTGGTATCCGACGATCGTCAAAGCACCGTTGTCGCCACCCAACGTGGTCTTTCCAATCGTGTGGGGAGTGTTGTATGTGTTGATGGGAGTGTCGCTGGGTGAGTGTTTCCGCACGGAGAATATGCGCGCTGTGTTACCGTGGGTGTTGCAATTGGTGGTGAATCTGTTGTGGACAGCTCTCTTCTTCTGGTTGCGCGATCCGCTGTTGGGATTGGCTGCAATGGTGCTATTGATCGTGCTGACTATCTGGTATATGTCGGTTGCGGGTCGTACCTCTACGTGGGCAGCGTGGCTGATGGCGCCCTATATGCTATGGCTACTGTTCGCCACCTACCTCAATTGGTATGTCTATGCGAACAACTAAAAGCAAACGAGCCTCACTCCGTCGGAAGTGAGGCTCAATCTTTTCGTGTGCAAACGTCGCTACATCAGCAGAATAAGGCTCACTGCCATCAGTGCCATACCGCAGATCATACCCACGATCGAGGTGTGATTTTCGCCATATTGGTGGGCGGCGGGCAGCAACTCGTCGAGCGAGATGAAGACCATAATGCCTGCCACGGCCGCAAAGGTGCAGTTCAGGAGCATAGGTCCCATCAACGGCATCAGCAACAGATAGGCCGCCACAGCTCCCAGTGGCTCCGACAAGCCCGACAGGAACGAGTACCAGAAGGCTCGGCGGCGACTGCCCGTAGCGGCATAGATCGGCACCGATACAGCAATACCCTCGGGAATATTGTGGATCGCAACGGCAACGGCAATTGCCGCACCCGTCTCGATCGAACTGATACCCGACATAAACGTGGCAATACCTTCGGGGAAGTTGTGGATCGTGATAGCCAACGCGGTGAGCAGCCCCATACGATGCAGACGGTGGTTGTGACGCGAGTCCTCTTCGAGCTCCTCGAACGAGTGAAGTTCGTGAGGGTTTTCGGCCTCGGGCACAGCTCGGTCGATCAGGTAGGCAATGAGCATACCACCAAAGAACGCCGCCGCAGCTATCAGGGCACCCTGTTGTTCGCCACGCATCGCCTCCAACTCGACACGTGCCGAGTAGAGCATCTCCATAAACGATACGTAGATCATCACACCAGCCGACAGACCGAGCGAAAAGGCCAGAAAACGACGATTGGTGCGCTTGGTCATAAAGGCTATGACACTACCGATACCCGTCGCCAGACCCGCTGCCAATGTGATTGCAAATGCGTATATGACCTGCTGAGCCATTGTGTGTTAGTTCACCTTGAAGGGCATCTTGATCTCCGCAAGATCGCGGTTAGCTTTGTCGATCTTCTCGGCCAGCTCCTGCTTGAACTCAACCACCTTAGCCATCATTGCGGGGTCGCCGGCAGCCAGAATCTGAGTAGCGAAGATCGCAGCGTTCTTAGCGTTGTCGAGCGCCATAGTCGCTACGGGGATACCTGCGGGCATTTGCAGAATCGAGAGCACCGAGTCCCAACCGTCCATCGAGTTGCTCGACTTGATGGGCACACCGATTACGGGCAGGGGGGTCATCGCTGCGATTACACCGGGGAGGTGAGCTGCGCCACCTGCACCAGCGATGATAACCTTCACGCCACGCTCAGCTGCGCCGCGAGCGAATTGCTCAACCAGAGCGGGTGTACGGTGAGCCGACAGAGCGAGAATCTCGTAGGGAATCTCCATTGCGTCAAGATGTTTAGCGGCAGCCTCCATCACCTTCAAATCCGAGGTGCTGCCCATAATAATGCTAACAATTGGTGTCATATTGCACAAAATTTTTGAAAATTAATCGAAAGTTTGTAACTTCGCAAAGTTAATTGTTTTTTTACGAAACTCAAACGCGAAGTCAAACTCTTATCGAAATAAATCTATGAGTTGTAACAAAAATCGGGTCAAGTTGCACGACAAGACCTTCGAAGTGATGATCTCGGCCAGCGAGATCGACCATGCAGTTGAGGCTGTGGCCGCGCAGATCAATGCCGACTATGCCGACCGCGAAACCCCTCTGTTTCTGGGTGTTCTGAATGGGTCGTTTATGTTTATGTCCGACTTGATGAAGAAGGTCGATTTCAACTGCGAGTTGTCGTTTGTCAAGTTGGCGTCGTATGCCGGCACTTCGACTACGGGCAAGGTGCAGGAGCTGATCGGATTGAAGAACAATATCGAGGGTCGCCACGTGATCGTGGTCGAGGATATCGTTGATACGGGTGAGAGCATCGAGCACTTGATGCGTTCACTGTCGGGTCATCGTCCTGCGAGTGTCGAGGTTGCAACGCTCTTCTTCAAGCCCAATTCGTACTCGAAGCAGATACCTATTAAGTATAAGGCGTTGGAGATTGGCAACGAATTTATTGTTGGTTATGGTTTGGATTACGACCAGCTGGGTCGCAATCTGAAAGATGTTTTTGTGGTAGTCAATGAGTAGCCGTCGTCCCGATACCGATTTCTGTGGAGGTCGTCGCCTGCCGCTGGTCGAGGATTTCTATACCATTCAGGGTGAAGGATTTCACTCTGGCAAACCTGCCTATTTCATCCGCTTGGGCGGTTGTGATGTAGGTTGCAGCTGGTGCGACGCCAAATATACGTGGAACCCACTGAGCCATCCGCTGGTGGATACTGACGAGATTGTCGAGCGTGCTGCGTCGTTCGAGGCGCAGGCGATCGTCATCACGGGCGGTGAGCCGCTGATCTATCCGCTCGATTATCTGACCGAGCGTCTGCACGCACACGGCTTGGAGATCTTTCTCGAAACCTCGGGCTCGCACCCGCTCAGTGGCGCATTCGATTGGATCTGTCTGTCGCCCAAACGCAAACAACCGCCTTTGGCTGAGGCTTTTGCGGCGGCAAGTGAGTTGAAGGTGATCATCGAAACGGAGGAGGATCTGCGTTGGGCCGAGGAGTGCGCAGCGAAGGTTGGTGAGCGTTGTAAGCTCTTTATGCAACCCGAGTGGAGTCGTTCGGAGCAGATGACACCGACGATTGTCGAGTATGTCAAGGCTTATCCAAAGTGGAATATCTCGATCCAGATTCACAAATTTATGCATATCCCTTAATCGTAATATGCTATGAGTGAGTGGTATCGAACGAAACGTTTTTGGATCTTTGCTGTGATCATCGCAGTGGTTGTGATGGTCTTTATGTCGGGTCGATATGTGGCGGAGTGTTTCCGTCTGCGACGCGATATTGCGGCATTGACCAAGGAGATCGAGGCGTGCCGAGAGAAGATTGCCGAGGATAGTGCGATGCTCGAAAATCTGAGATATGACGAGTATATCGAGGCGTATGCCCGCGAGCACTACAACCTGCAAAAGCGCAACGAAACGGTCTATGTCTTGAAGGATTAAGGGGGCGCTTTCGTGAACGTATGGCCACATCATCCCTGCGGGGAGGGTATGGCTTTTTTGTTCCTGCAAACGAGATGAATGGCGAGTGGAAGTGGGGGCACGATCCATCAAATTGTTGAAAAACCGATGTTGAAATGTTGACAACTCATTCATTTTGCAGCTAATTAGTCGTGTAAGTTTTTGATAATTGGCAATTAATGAGATGTGTTGAAATGTTCATAACTTTTGAGATAAATAAATTTTTCGTGGTCAGCGATGCTAATTTTCTTAGGATATTTTTGTACATTTGTATCATAAGTTTGGCGAGTGTAGAGCTGATATCAGTGGCGAACTGTCCGAAAAATATAACCGAAGATTGAATACTATATCTGTAAAATATCTAAAACGGCTGCTTGGAGTTATCTTATTGCTGTTTGGAGTGGTGGCGTTGGCAGGGTGTGAGCCTGCGAATGTTGATATCCCCAGACCAAAGTTGGAGATTGCCGATAGGTTGACGAGCGATCCACTCGAATCGCTTACTTTGCAGTTTGATGCAGCGGCGAGTAGTCGAACTTTCGCTGTGCGCAGCACCCGTGCTTGGACGGCGGTTTCCAATTGCGTTGATTGGTGCGAAGTTACTCCCGATAGGGGTGATGGCGACAATGTGCTGACTGTTATAGTTTGTCAAAATGTGGGGACAACACGCAAAGCTGAGATTCTAATCTCGACAGCTCTGTTCGAGCGCACGATCTATGTTGAACAACAAGGTGTAGGCGAGGTCTTACCCGAAAAACCTGACCTCCCCGAGGATCCATCACAACCTGAGGATACTGAAATTCCTGAAATTCCTGATGATCCTGAGCAACCCACCGATCCCACCGATCCCACCGATCCCACAGATCCCA
>JAZOMS010000110.1:0-7899 GCA_045654145.1 Alistipes sp.
ATCTTGTCGCCAACCTTCTTGCCGATGAAGGGCTTGCGCTCCTCGTCGGTCATCGAGATCAGACCAACGTAAGCATCCTCAACGCGCATCTCGCCGTTGTCCAGAGTACCCGACAGAGCCTCATCAGCCTCAACAGCCTCAACCTCTACCAAACGACCGAAACGGCGCAGGTAGTTGCTGCGGAAATTGTCGTGCATCTCCTTCGAGATCTCAATGTTGTAATAGGTAAGCTTATCCTTCTCCGAGAGCTTAACATCGATTGCAGGAGCCTCGCCGATCTGGAATACAAACTCGAAATCGGTCTGATTGTCGAAATCGAACTCCTTCTGCTCGTCGCTGGGCAGCACGTCGCCAAGGAAATCGATCTGCTCCTTCTCCAAATACTCGAAGCAAGCATTCGATGCCAACTTATACGACTGCTCAGCTACTACGCCCTTGCGGTACATCTTGTTGATGATACCCATAGGAACCATACCAGGACGGAAACCCGGAACGTTAGCCTTGCGCTTGTACTCGCGGAGGGTCTTCTCGACAGCCTCTGCATAATCCGACTGGCTCACCGTTACGCGAATAAGCGAGGTGAGACCTTCGTGATGTTCTCTTACGATGTTCATAGTGAAATAGTTATTATTTATTTTATTCCTTTTTTGACATAATTCGGACTGCAAATGTACTCTTTTTTTATGAAATAACCCGCAACCAACCGAAAAAAAGCAAAATATATAATTTTTCTGTTAGAAACCGACGCAAAAATCCGCCCTGCACGCCCGCCAACCACAAAAAAAAGGTCGCCCCCCATAAAGGAGAGCGACCGACCCAGACATCTCAAAGGTAATCTTTATCTAACTGAGATGTAAGGCGTGTAGAGGTTTGATGATTTTTACCAGTTCTCGCTAAACTGCGAAACATACAGACCCGTGTAGTTGTTGTTATCATTAGCGATACGGCAACCACGGAAGATATGCAGAATGTATGCACCGGTAGTAGCAGTCCAATAGTCTGAATAACGCGACTCATCACTACCCTCACCCTTGAAGGTGTACATCAGCCAATTCTCGTCCTCCACTCCATTTACCACCTTCTTAGCGCGGTAAACGATACGGCAAGTACCACTACCCACGGTCTTACCCGTACGGTTGTCTGCATCAGCACGGTTTGTACCATAGCTCGACTGCGAAGTACTCGAACCCTGCGCGTAGCGATTGATGCGAACCTTTACCCAATCGGTGCACTCACCGAAACCAACAGGCTCACCGAAAGGCAACCACTCATTAGTATACGAGTCGTTGTAGTAGTACTGAATCTGATAGTCGCAAGGCTCACCAAGCTTCTCATAAACCAGGTTCATAAAGCGCATCATCTGGAACGACGAAGCATTGCTGGGGTGCTCGGGATCGGTGCTGTGTGCAACATCAGCCGAACCACCATCAACGAAATACTCCTTCTTGGTGCGCTTCTCGTGCATCAGAGGCTCTTTCGAGTAGTCATAGATGATAGCATTCACAGCCTGACCTGCTGACAAAGTAACATTGGTCTCATAAGCCAAGATGTGCTCGCCATTGCGATAGAAGTAACCCTTAATGTTGTGGGTGCCCGGAGTTACAGTGTAGTAGTAGCCCTCACCAGGGATAATGCCACGAACACCGAGCGCAGTGTAGTTATCGCCCCATACGTCCTTATCGTCGATCGTAACCTTCCACCAACGGTTGTCGCCAGCAGCAGTGGTAATCGAACCTTCGGGAACCATACGAGTGATCTGGAGCTTCGCCATATTGGGATCAGCAACAGTCTGCGCAACAAACTCCTGATCCTGACGCTCGCAAGCTGTAAACAGCGATACAGCAGCAATAGCGTATGCAAAATATTTCAGAATTTTCATAGTTCTTAATTGTTTTAAATGATGGTTAAATACTAACGCTCGAGCGAGTTATCAACATCAGGATAACTCTCGGGATAACCGCTAGGATAGCAGAACCAAGGAATCGAGCACTGATAGTACGGAGTCATACCCGAGATGGGCTTCAACTGACGCAGTGCGGGCTTGTTCCACATATACTCCGAGTTGAAACGAGGAGGAATGCGGAAGCAAGGAGCACCTTCAAGATTCCAAGTGGTCGAGTAGCTCGACTTGTAACCCTCAACACGTGCGGGATAGAGATAGAAACCGTGGTAAACCTTCGTAGGATCGTCATCGGTCTTGTAGTCTACCTGAGTGCGGTTCCAACCGTTGCCATTGTAGGGATACTCACCGGTGTAGTTCACATCGTAGAATACCTTACGCTGGTCAACCCAAATCTCATTTGCACCCCAAGGATAGAGTGCAACAAACTTCTGCATCATAATGTGCGACAGAGTCAGGTCATCAACGGTTACACCCTCAACGAACGGACCTGCCAAATACTCAGCAGCAGCCTGATTGAAGACGCCCTTCGAAATCTTATCGCCACCCGAAACCGAGTTAGTGTTCTCAGCAGCCTTACCCGTGTGGATATACTTAGCGGTGAACTCCATATCGTCAGCGATAGCAGCCTTCCACCAAGTCAGCGCATTAGCTTTGTCGCCCATACGGAAGTAAGCCTCTGCAATACAGAACTTAACCTCAGCCGAAGTCATTATAATGTAGGGAGCATCCTCACGATAGATCCAACGACCAATACCGTCCAAAATCGATGTATTGGTAGTAACCTCACGACCGTAGAAGTAGGGAGCATTGATACCTGCAACGTCCGAACTACGACCGGTCAAACCACCACCGTAGTACTCGTGGCGCTTGATTACGTCCAGATCCTCAGTGTTCTCGAACAACTCATCGCTGGTAGTAGCAAGTTTCACTGCTACACGAGGATCGTAGTGGCCCTCCGCCATTACGTTGGTGTCGGTGATGATCTGCTTCTCCGACAGAACATACTTGTAGCGAGGATCAACATCGTCGTGGTTGTCAACCAAGATCTTGTTACCATTCTCATCGTATGCGGGAACAGTACCGGTCATAACCTGTACGATGTATCGATGCTGCCAGTAGTCGTCCGACAAATTGCCACGACGGGGGCACCAGAAGTTGTTGTATGCGCTGTAAGGTGCGTCCTGACCGCCACCCTCAATTGCCAAGGTAGCGTCGTCAGCGGGCGACTGGAAGGTCTTGTCAGCATAGCCTACCAACTCGGGAGCGATCTCCGATACGAAGTTGGGTTTCTGAACCAGCGACGAGAGCTGGCGAATCTTAACTGCATAGCAGAACTTAACCCACTTAGCCTTGTCGCCACCATAGATCCAATCGTTGAGCGACAACTTAGCACCGTACGGATAGGGATCCTCCATCGTCAGGTACTCGATAGCGGTGTCTGCCCACTCCTTAACCTTCGAGTAGATATACTCCTGATCATCATAGTCGTGCTCCAACAGACCTGCAACAAATGCATCATCCAAAGGAAGTTCGCCGTGATACTTGGTCAGAGCGTCCCAAGCGAAAGCCTTCATTGCATAACCAATACCAGCGAGCGTCCACTGCTCAGCCTCTACCGACTGGTTGATGAAGTTTTCGAGGTTCATACCCATATTCCAATAAACCATACGCCACTGCTCACCACCGGCATCGTTACCGGTAGTATAACGGTGTGCAGCGAAAGTAGTGTAGCTCGAAGTACCCATATACTGGGTCATCGGACCGGTAGCGCGAATGTCCCAATAGAGACCCTGCATCGACTGCTGGATACCCGACAAATAGAGCGTTGCCTCTACGTAGTCAGGGGTATCAATATTTTCATTGACGTCAAGCCACTTCTCGCAACCAGTGAAGGCTACTGCGGCCAACATCATAATACCTGCAAATATCTTTTTCATATTAATATATGTATTTTTTGTTCGTTATAATGTCGCTTAGAAAGTAAGGCTTACACCGAACGAGAAGGTACGAGGTGCAGGTACGCCCCACAGGTCGTAACCCTCACCACCGGTACCACCGGCAGCAGCCGACATAGTATTACCAACGGGATCAACACCCATATAGTTGGTCCAAGTGCAGAGGTCATTTGCCGATACGAATACCGAACCACGCGAAATGAAGCCCTTAGTAGCCTTCTTCAACCAATCCGAAGGAATGTTGTAGGTCAGACGAACCTCGCTCAGACGCAAGAAATTAACGTCCTTCTGGATCCAGTCCTCATCACCGCCCGAATAAACCGAGCCACCCATCGAAGTGGGGAATGCCACAGTGTTCCAAGTCGGAGTGTCAGTATTCTCCATACCGTCCTTAACAACGCCCTTGAATACGAAGTAGTCGCCGCTCTCACGGAAACGAACCGACTCCCAGCTCTGACCGCTCGACCACATAGCACGCATAGTACCGTTTACGATAGTTGCACCCAACTTACCCGATGCCATAGCCGACAGACGGAAACCCTTGTACGACAATGCAGTCGAGATACCGTAGTTCAAATCAGGATTACGATCGCCGATTACCGACCACGAAGCATCAACCTGAGGAATACCAGCCGTCGAAACCAAAATATCGCCATTCTTGTTGCGCTCGTAAGCACGACCAGTTACAGTAGTAATGGGGTGACCCTTCATAATACCGTTACGGGTATTACCCGAGTTCCAAGTGTATGCGTTGTAGTACTCAGTCAAGTTCTCAGGCAACTCGGTTACCAACGAACCTGTGTGCGAGAGGTTAAGACCCAAGTTCCAACGGAAGCCGCTCTCCGAACGAATGATATCACCGTCGATGTGACCTTCCCAACCCCAAGTCTTGAACGAACCAACGTTCATATTGTTCAGTACGAAACCGGTTGCATACGACATACGGAAACCGTTTACGATCTGATCCTGGCAGGTTGTCCAGAAGTAGGTGAAGTCGAGATTTACGCGGTCGTTAGCCAAACGAGCCTCCAAACCTACCTCATACGAAGTGTTCATCTCGGGAACGAGGTACGGGTTAGGACCGGTATAGCCAAACTTGTAGCCACCGCCCGACAGACCAGTACCCTCCAATGCGGGGTCGATAGCCAACGGCTTAGCGTCCTTACCTACCTGAGCAAATGCGCCACGAACCTTCAAGTAGTTCAACCACTTCAAGTCCTTCAAGCCCTTGATCTCAGTAAATACGAACGATGCCTCAGCTGCGGGATAGAAGTACGAGTTGTTCTCCTTAGGCAGAGTCGACGACCAGTCGTTACGAGCACGCAAGGTCAAGAATGCCATATTGTTATAACCGAACTCAGCCTGTGCCGAGATAGCCTGCAAGCGACGCTTGGTGTTGGTCTTCTTCGAGGTGATAGTCTCGGGCGAGCAGTTGTTGATCGAATGGAAGTTGATAGCGAGGAAGTTGTCGCCATAAGTTGCCAAGCTCTTAGTAGCGTTCTGCAACTGGTGGTAACCAACCTGAACGCCGAAGGTGAACTTGTTGTCGAACCAGCTGTTGTTGTAACCAGCCAAAACGTCCAAGTTGTAGTTCGACAGGTTGTGGTTTGCAACGTTGTAAGTACCCGAGTTATCGTAATCCTTCGAAGTCAAGTTGTAGGTACGATAGTAGGGGTGCTTGCTGTTCTCGTAGATCGAAGCCGAGTAGTCGATACCAGCCTGAGCACGAATGAAGGTATTCTTAATAGGAGTGATGTTGATCGAACCACGCGCCATAAAGCGGTCGGTCTCATCGCGCAAGATGTTATTATACATACCGAACAAGGGGTTAACCTGGTCGTCGTCCATATAATAGTTAGGCATACGCATATGAACACCGTCCTCAGCGTAGATGTTGCGCATATCGTCCATCGAAGGCCAACGGTAAGCGTAGTAGATAGGACCGCTTGTACCCTTGTTTACCTTATTATTAGTCTGACGAACATACTGCATCGAACCCTCGAAGGTCATCCACTTCTTAACAGTTGCCTTACCAGCCAAGCTGAAATTCAAACGGTCCAGATCGGTAGTCTTAACAACACCCTTCTGACCAGTGTACGAAGCCGAACCACGAACCGACATCTTATCGGTACCTGCCTCAACCGACACATTGTGCTTCTGCATAAAACCAGTCTGCAATACAGCTGCAACGTTGTCATAAGTAGGCATATCCTCAGGAATCAACGAACCCCAACGACCATTGTAGTAGTAGTTGGTCGAACCGTTGGTACCGTGACCATACTTGTTCTGTACCTCGGGCCAGCCGTAAGCCTTCGACCACGAGAACTGGTTGTTGTACGATACGCGACCCTTACCATCGGTGTTTGCGCCCTTCTTGGTGGTGATGATAATTGCACCATTCGAAGCGTCCGAACCGTAAAGTGCAGCAGCGGCAGCACCTTTCAGGACGGTGATCGATGCAACGTCCTCCATATTGAAGTCATTACCACGCGATGCGTAGTCCAGCGTACGAGTAGTCTCGGTATCAGCAACTGCCAGACCGTTCGTAGGATCGAAGGTCGAGTTATCCATAGGAATACCATCGACAACGTACAGAGGCTCATTGCTACCCGACAGCGAAGTGATGTTACGCAACACAACGGTCGACGATGCACCAGGCATACCCGAAGTCGACGTTACGGTCATACCCGATACACGACCCTGCAATGCCGACATAAGGTCGGTACGACCCGACTCAATGATGTCCTGAGCCTTAACGTTCTGAACCGACGAACCCATTGCACGAGCTACACGCTTCATACCGAACTCAGCAGTTACCACCACGTCGTCGATCTTGTTCAGATCCTCAGCCAAAGTAACAACCATACCATGAACGGCCTTTACTTCCTGAGGCTGATAACCGATGTACGTAACCACGAGGGTTGCGCCTTCGGGTACTGTCAACTGGAACGAACCACCGATACCGGTTGCAGTAGCGTTGCTCGAACCCTTCTGCAAAACGGTTGCTCCGACAACACCTTCGCCGGCAGCGTCCTTTACAGTACCTGAAATCTTGACTGACTTCTGAATCTCGGTGCTCTCGCTCCAAGCCTCAGCTGCCATCAAATTCGTTGTGCACACTGCCAATGCCAGCGTGAACAACAAACCAATAGTCAATTTTCTTTTCATAGAGTAAATTTAAATTAGTTAGTGATTATTAAAGGGTGTTTTCTGTTTGCGTTTCAAGTCTTAATACTTACAATTTAATATTAAATACGGTGATTTAATTAACAACTACAATCAATTCGCAACAAAACAAGAGCAGAAATTAATCGCATTGATAAATAAACGCCTATTCAGAATAAACTGAATATCACGCCATTAAATACCACTTACCCATTAGTGCAAGTAATAAGAAGCCGAAACAAACATTTCTGCTTGTTTCGGCGCAATAAAAAGAATTGAATATTAAGAAGTTAGGCCTGTTGTGCCCATTAGTGCAAGTAATAGGTCGAAAGTGGCTGAAAAGTAAACACCTAACTATCACGTAATCGGCAAAATGCAAGTAGCCAAAGTGTCAGTTGTTTACGTGATTCTATACACTATCTGTCAAATATTTCAGATTGTAACTTGACTCAATAGAAGATGTATTATTAAGATTTTTAATTAATTACGCTCAAAAAAAATTGTTAAGAAAATTTGGAAGTTAGATTTTTTATGACTAAATTTGTTTGATTAAATGCGAGCAAGCAGAAATTGTCTTATTACTTGCACTAAATAGTCATACCGACCAAAAACGCCCTCAGAACGCATTACAACTGCGCTTTTAGTCGTATTTATTTAGTGCTAATTGTGGCAATTTATTATTTTAACGCCTGACTAATAATGCAGATCGTGGCGGGAGCGAGCATAGATCAGCCCCTAAAACAGACAAAAAAGCAAGAAAACAAAAAACACCCTTTAATAATCACTAACTAATTTAAATTTACTCTATGAAAAGAAAATTGACTATTGGTTTGTTGTTCACGCTGGCATTGGCAGTGTGCACAACGAATTTGATGG
>JAZOMS010000111.1:0-3337 GCA_045654145.1 Alistipes sp.
GTGAAGAGAGTTGTTATATTCCCAGCAATCATATCTATCTTCCGCCACCAGCTGATTGAAATCCCATCGACGATCGACATACTGGTCATCGACCTTCTTACTCTTCGATCGATAAGCCTCAGATCGAGCCCACCAACGACCGACATTCGCGTGATTCTTATGCTCGACACTATACTTCTTATCGCGATTCAGGCGCTCCGCATACTTCTCGATCGAGTTGCCGGGACGGCACCAACGAACGAAGGTAAACATCGACTCGATCTCTTCACGGAAGTGGTTGACGATGTGATTCTCGACCTCGACCTCTGCGGGCATCGGGAAACCCTCTCGGTAGATCGTACGATACATATCACGCAGGCACTCTATGAACAGTGCATCGTCTTTCTTGCGACTATATGCCATACCGACTACGGCTGTCGAGCCGACATCATAGACGTAGTAAGCCTTCGGGCGTTCACCGTTCTGATCCATACGAGGCAGGTCGCGGTCATCGGCAGTGAGCTTCGAGAACGACATAATCTGAGTGTTGCGGTGCACGTGTGGCATATACTTATCTCCGTAATACATTGAATCGACTCGACGCTTTGCCAATGCGGCCTTCGTTGCCGGCTGGTTGATGATATTGTTAATAGTCGAGGCGGCGAGCTTCAACGGCTGACCAGTCTTGTCCTGCGCCCACTTGCGGTCAAACAACTCACCTGTCTCCTTATCTACGAGATCGATCTTGCCCGTAGCGAACATCATATACAGCTCGTGAGTCTGCGCATTGAAGGGACGATTGGGCATAGTATGCAGTGCGCGCACAATGCGCTCGGTCATACAATTGCGCTTTTGGCTATTGTTATTGCCGAAACCTGCGTGAACCAACACCGAGTATCCCTTCTCCTTGTACTCCTCGAATTTCGCGCGAAGCTTCGCAGGGAAGATTGGAAGATTATGCGCCCACTCCTGACGGAACGCTTGATCTGATATCGCTGCTGCTATACTCTCCCACAGCATCTTCTTTGTCGTGCGCACACCATTCATTCGGCGTGCGGTCAGCTTGGCGTCGATGTAGTCGCCGATACCGTTCAACACCGAGGCATTGATCGTGTAGCGGTTGGCAGCCGAAGCATCAGCCGAGATGAGCAGCTCTCCCGAGGGGAGCACCAGGTCGGCGTAATACTCTCGCGCCTGGTCATCGAAATGAATAAAATCTATCAACTTTGCTTTTATTGGTCGCTTGGTCGGGTCGCCGTGCTTCTCCTCCCAGGCGCGTCTGTACTTCAATGGCAACGTTGCATACTCATACAATGCCGGCGAACCTTGCGAGGCTCGGCGCAGACGAACAAGCTGACCACGATAAATCATCTGTGATGCACAGCTCTGACTCATCAACCCCTCAGGATTGCGGTCATCGCGGATCAGTTCACTGCCTGTAATGCAGAGTATGCCTTCGTATTGCTCCATTTCGTTATATTCTTGCTCCCGGAGTGGTCTCGAACCCACGACCTTGCTACAATAGCTGCTCTTCCAACTGAGCTACCCGGGAGTTGGTCGCTACATCTGTGCGTTCAACTACAAACTTCACGACTTTTAATCTCTGTTTAATTACTCTTTAATCGACAATTTCGGCGTCTTCGGCGAGTATTTGTAACCCATACCTATTGGACGTAATCTGATATCGTCGCCATAGGCTCAGCCTCGACGCCTTCGGCGTCGGTTTTAGCAACTTACGGATTATATTAATCAACTCCATTTGTTTGTAACTCAATCATTACACTTGTTACCTGTTCTGACGTCATATAGGCCATTGGTCCCCGAAACAGCACTCCGTCGTAAAGGATCCCCAGCTCGTACGTATCTTTGCCGTCAGACAAGAAGAGATCACCGCACACAACCGATACTCCATATCTGTTGTCGAAATTGAGTTCAGCACGTGTTGTACCTTCGAGCAACTGACAACCATCATTCTTTACGAATGGCTTAAATTCCAAGTCTGCAAATGTCTTATATGTCATATCTCTAACAATTTGTCAAAAAAAGTGGGGCGTTTAAGGTCCGCCCCGAAGACCTCTCGGGCTTTTTGAGCTCCATTTCCTACGCTGCTTTGGTCGGCGTTCCTAGGACCTTTGCAGCCGGTCGAGGAGTTGAACCCCGATGATCCGCGCGACAACCACGTCCGCGCTTCACTGAACCTTTCCGGCCAAAACCTCAGGCGCATCACTGCGGCCGAGGGTCGAATCATAACTCTATGGTAACAAAATCCAAGTATCTCCGTGTGGAGCGTGCGGGATCGAACCGCATTAGCCCATTGTGCCTCGCTCCATTCCGATGGGTATCTCACGACGACCATCGGAGAACATAAACTACTTAACCAAATATCTAAAATCATCTACCTATGAAAAACAAGTTTGTGCCCTTCGGTGGCTCGATCCACCGAGACCCTTGCGGGTCGCCCCAACGGCAGGGCTCACTTCCGTGTACGAATGAAAGAACGTTGCCGAGATTTTAACGATCGATCGACCCGATCGGCGAATATGGTTAGCAAAAAAGGCTCTACCACCAACGGCTGCGGCGCTCTCGACGACGACGTGCTGCACAGTGCTCAGCTCGCCACGACATACGAGTCAGTTCATCGACGCTGACTGAATTGACGGTATAGCACTCAGTGTCATCTACCATCATCACCGAGCAGTCGATATTAAGGTTCGCAATCACCTTCACGCCCTCGCCGAAGTCCTGAATCATTGCGATCTTCTTGCCTTGTACCTCCACGAACTGGGTGTCGCATTCGGGACGATAGTCTGCGGGGATCTCGCCCTCCGAGTTCTCAACTCGACGCGAGAGTAGCTGCTTAATTTTAGACCAGATTTTCATAATCCTCTCCTCCATATTAAGCAGGGGTGAAACCCGATGCTGGTACGATCTTTACACTGCCATCACTACCGCAAATGGCGATGTTCGCTCCATACTGCGATTTAGCTGCCTTCTTAGCTGCTCGGAATGATGGGAAACGACAGACGTCGCCGTTCCAACTATCCAGAAACCAATAATAGATTTTGTCCTTCATAATGTTGTATTTTATATGTGATTTAGCATTTTGGCTTCTCGACGCCACCGCGATCGAGAGCAAGCTTGCGAATTTTCAATGCGATATCCGTTGCCCTCTCACCACGCAACGCCTTTCGCACTGTCGGCTCCGAAACTTTCAGCAATCGGCAGATCGTTCGACGCTCGCCGTTGGCTACCAATATTTCATTCATTTTGCTCATCTTAAAAATTTTACTTACCTTAGAGGCGTGTTTCAGCATTGAAACCTGCGACAAAGATAGGTCATTATTTTGACCTATGCAAG
>JAZOMS010000112.1:0-1793 GCA_045654145.1 Alistipes sp.
ATAGCGACTTTGCAGCCGTTGCGCGATAATGGTGTGGACTACTCGTTTCTGACCAATAATCCTTCGCGTAGCATAGATGCCTATCTTGCTAAGCTCGCAGGAATGGGCATCGAGGTCGAGCGTGAGCAGATGTACACAACGGCTATTGCTACGGTCGATTATATCCGCACGCACTACCCACAGGCGAAGAATCTCTACCTGCTTGGTACGCCGAGTATGGTCGAGGAGTTTGTTTCGGCGGGCTTCCGCCCGACGGAGGACTCGGCCGAAGATCGCCCCGATGTGGTTGTGGTGGCATTCGATATGACGCTCGACTATGCGCGTCTGTGCCGTGCTGCGTGGTGGGTGTCGCAGGGCGTGCCCTACATCGCAACCAACCCCGATCGTGTCTGCCCGACCGATCAGCCGACCGTATTGGTTGATTGCGGTTCGATCTGCAAGTGTATCGAGCACGCAACGGGACGCAAGCCCGACATCACGCTCGGCAAGCCCGACCCGAATATGTTGAGCGGCATTATGGCACGCCACGGGCTGCGAGCCGATGAGATTGCGATGGTGGGCGACCGCATCTATACCGATGTGGCGATGGCGCACAATGCGGGGGCGTTTGGTGTGCTGGTGCTTTCGGGCGAAACGACGCTCGACGTAGCACGTGCCTCGAATCCCCAACCTGATTTGACGGTGCGTAATATTGGAGTGTTGAGTCGTCTGATGTCCAGATAGAATCCGCAAAATGAAAAGGGGCGATAGAGAATAAAAAAACGGTTGTGATGATTCACAACCGTTTTTTTGTAGTGGGAGTTGACGGATTCGAACCGCCGACCCTCTGCTTGTAAGGCAGATGCTCTGAACCAGCTGAGCTAAACTCCCTTATTAGAACTTTGCATCGTGATCGTTTATCTCTCAAATGCGGTGCAAAGGTAAGGCATTTTTTTTAACCTGCAAATTTTTCGAGCAAAAAAATGCGAAAAAATGTAATTTTTCTTGTTTTTACTCCAAAAATCGCCCAAAATGGTGCAATCACCAGCGCAAATCACCCTCTCTACGCCAACTGCTGCATTGCAATCAACTTGGCGTAGATGCCATCCTTAGCCATCAGCTCGGTGTGGGTGCCTTGCTCGGCAATGCGACCGTGGTCGATAACCAAAATGCGGTCGGCACTGTGGATTGTGCTCAGGCGGTGGGCAATGATGATCGAGGTGCGACCTTCGAGCAGGGTGTTGAGTGCCTCCTGCACCAGCTGCTCGCTCTCGGTGTCGAGTGCCGAGGTGGCCTCGTCGAGAATCAGAATGGGCGGGTTCTTCAATACCGCGCGGGCAATGCTCAGTCGCTGACGCTGACCACCCGAAAGTTTCATACCGCGATCGCCAATATTGGTCGCATAGCCCTCGGAGCACTCGGCAATGAAGTTGTGGGCGTTGGCGATGTGTGCCGCAGCTTCGACCTCGGCGTCGGTGGCGTCGGGGCGTCCCATACGGATGTTTTCGGCGATGGTGTCGTTGAAGAGAATCGTCTCCTGCGATACCATTCCTATGTTGGCGTTGAGCGAGTCGAGTGTGTACTCCTTGATGTTGTGGCCGTCGATTAGGATTTCACCCTCGGTTACGTCGTAGAAACGGGGGATGAGGTCGGCTGTGGTCGATTTACCACCGCCCGACGGACCTACAAGTGCGATGGTTTCGCCCTTGCGGATTGTGAAGTTCAAACCGTCGATCACCTTGCGGTCGGCCTCATACGAGAAATGTACGTTGCGGAACTCGATCTGCTCCGAGAACTCGCCAAGCTCGACCGCC
>JAZOMS010000113.1:0-1547 GCA_045654145.1 Alistipes sp.
CTTGAATCACGCCTTTGCCGTGGGGAACGCCATTCACGAACGTGGTCGTAAATGTAATGCCTTCGGGTGTTTGGAAAGTGCCGTTGCCATTTGGTAGGTCGCGCTCCCACGAGCCAACGTACTTGCTTTTGTCGGGATAAACCATCGTGCCAATACCCTTAATCTCGCCGTAGTAAGTCTGACCCTGATATGCAGCACCGTCATTCCACTTTATCGTGGTAGTGCCCGTAGCCTCGTCAGTTACGGTTTCGGCAGAGGTCTTTGCGTCGAGATATGCTTGATTAAGTTGTTCCATTCTATCTTCATATCTCTTCCTATTTTTATCAACTTTTGTTTGATATCTCGCCTCTTTTAATTTTTGCGTTCTCGCTTGGGCTTCTTCAAAACCATCGTAAGCAGGTGTAACTGCGTATCGGCTTTGTCCATTTGCTATTGTAGGCAAGCAAAAAATCACCGCCACAAGCAGAAATAATATCTTTTTCATAGTTTTATGTTTTTTATGATTTTTGCAAATATGGCGAATCGATTTGACAAAACCAAATTTTTATCGCAAAAAATGCTCCGAATGGCGTTGTTTTGTCAAAATGGCATAACCGTTTGTGCAATAACACAATGACTAATTCCGAAATGAAAATTTTCGGGGGGGGTAAATTGCAATATTATATTGTAATTGAGAGTGTGGATTATCGCAGTTTAACCACCTTCGTAATGCCTAACGCAGCCAGCTCGCGTTGCAGCTCCTCGTCGTTGTCCGAGATAATCAGCAGACGGTCGCCCTCTTCGAGCGTCGTGTGCCCCTTCGGAATGAAGTAGCGCTCGCCACGACGTGCCATAACCACCAACGTGTGGTCGGGTAGGGTGATCTGTTTCAGTTGGTTGCCGCGAGCGATCATCGACGCATTGATACGTATTTCGGTCATTGCCGACTTGATTTTGTCGGGCATCTCGACCTCGAAACTTGCCTCCTCTTCCTCCTCAGCTAAGCCCATCACGTTAGCCATCGAGCTAACGGTTGTGCCCTGCACGATCAGCGAGATGATCGTCACGAGGTAGACCACGTTGAACATAAATCGCGCCCCGGGAACGTCTGCCACTAACGGGTAGGTGGCAAAGATGATGGGCACCGCGCCACGCAGACCTACCCACGAAACGTAAGCGCGTGCTTTGGTTGTGAATTTACGGAACGGAGCCATACACAACAGCACTGTTGCGGGGCGTGCCACGAAGATCATAAATACACCGACCAAACCTCCGATAATCAGCACATTGGGATCGCGCAACTCGTCGACATTAACCAGCAGACCGAGCGCGATGAACATCACAATCTGGAATAACCACGTGAAACTGTCGAAGAAGATAGTGAGGGTGCGTTTATGTGTAATTTTGTTGTTGCCGACCACAAGACCTGCCACGTAGACCGCCAAATAACCGTTGCCGTGCAACATCTCGGCGATCGAAAAGGTGATGAATACAAATGCAAGCAGCAGAATCGAGTAGAATGCCTTGTTGTCGATGTTGATTCGGTTGATCGACCACACCGCCGCGCG
>JAZOMS010000114.1:0-1953 GCA_045654145.1 Alistipes sp.
GGAGCTGTCGGATATGAAGGATATCTACGACTTCGTCGATAAGGTGGGCTACCCCCTTCTGGTACGTCCGTCGTATGTGCTTTCGGGTGCAGCGATGAACGTATGCTACAATCAAGAGCAGCTCGAACGATTCCTTGCAGCCGCAGCTGAGGTATCAAAGGAGTACCCCGTAGTGGTCTCGCAATTCTTGCAGAACGCTAAGGAGATTGAGTTCGACGCTGTGGCTAAGGATGGTGAGGTTGTCGAGTACGCAATTTCGGAGCATATCGAGTTTGCAGGCGTTCACTCGGGCGATGCGACACTCGTGTTCCCGCCCCAGAAGATCTACTTCGAGACGGCTCGCCGCATCAAGAAGATCAGCCGCAAGATCGCTAAGGAGCTGAATATCAGCGGTCCGTTCAATATTCAGTATCTGGCTAAGAACAACGATGTGAAGGTTATCGAGTGTAACCTGCGTGCGTCGCGTTCGTTCCCCTTCGTGTCGAAGGTTTTGAAGCGCAACTTCATCGAGACTGCAACCCGCATTATGCTCGATGCTCCGTATAGCAAGCCCGATACCAACGTCTTCGATATCGACTGGATCGGCGTCAAGTCGTCGCAGTTCTCGTTCGCACGTCTGCACAATGCCGACCCCGTGCTGAGTGTCGATATGTCATCGACGGGTGAGGTTGGTTGCTTGGGCGATGACTTCCACGAGGCTCTGCTGACGGCAATGATCTCGGTGGGCTACGCTATCCCTGAGAAGAACATTATGGTGTCGTCGGGCGATGCCAAGTCGAAGGTCGATCTGTTGGAGCCCTGCAAGGTATTGCAGAAGCACGGCTACAACATCTTCGCAACCAAGGGTACACAGCGTTTCCTCGGCGAGCACGGCATCGAGGCAACCGTAGTCGATTGGCCCGACGAGGGTGAGATTGGTCTGAATGTGATGGATATGATCTCGAACCACGGTCTCGACCTGATCGTAAACATCCCGAAGAACCACACCCACCGCGAGCTGACCAACGGTTATAAGATCCGTCGTGCTGCGATTGACCACAACATTCCGTTGATCACCAACGCTCGTTTAGCAAGTGCCTTCATCGAGGCTTGCTGCGAATTGAAGGAGGGCAACATCCAGATCAAGAGCTGGCAGGAGTACAAGATGTAATCCCACAACACACGCAATAGAGAGGGCTGCGCTTGGGGCGTGGCCCTTTTTATACCCTAATATATTATAGCGAATATGGCAGAATACCTCGAAATAGCCTCAGGCGGCAAAGCAGAACGCTACGCGCTCCTTACTCGACAGATTGAAGCGGTCGTGGCGGGCGAAACAGATCTTATTGCCCGTATGGCAAACGTAGCCTCGATGATCCACCACACATTCGGTTTCTGGTGGACGGGATTCTATCGCGTAGCGGATAACGAACTGATACTCGGACCATTCCAAGGAGCTCTGGCCTGCACCCGCATCGCCTTTGGACGTGGCGTGTGTGGCTCGGCGTGGCGCGAGAAGCAAACCATCGTGGTGCCTGATGTCGAGCAGTTCGAGGGGCACATTGCGTGCAGTTCGGCCTCACGTAGCGAGATCGTAGTGCCCCTGCGCCAAAATGGGGTGATCATCGGTGTGCTCGACATCGACAGCAGCGAGCTGGCCACCTTCGACGCCACAGACCAAGAGTGGTTGGAGCGCATTGTCGCACTTATAACCCTTTAAGAGCGATCCCACCCGCCGCCAAGCAACAATCCGAAAGTCGCACTCCACGCCGAGTGGCGACTGCCACCATTTTGACCACCCGCACCACCCCATAAACCAATAAAGTTGGGCGGAGAAACTGCCGAAATATTTATTTCGAGCCACGCGACCAATGTGTTAAATCGCTAACAGCCAAGTGTTAGAGCGATTGAGTGCTTCGTGCGAGATCGGGGCGAAACGTCATTTTATCACTTTAAGCCGCAAAATGGGCAAAA
>JAZOMS010000115.1:0-23526 GCA_045654145.1 Alistipes sp.
TGATTCTCGCCTCCGCCAATTTTAACGGCCATCTTGTCCAGCACGCGCATACCAGGAGTGGTTTTGCGAGTATCCAACACTTTGGTTTTCAAACCCTCCAAACGATCGGCATAGACTGCTGTCTGGGTTGCAACGCCACTCATTCGCTGCATAATATTGAGCAGGATGCGCTCGGCCTGCAACAACGATTGCAGACGACCCGACACGTAGAATGCCACGTCGCCAACCTTCACGCGCGTACCATCTTCGAGCAGCTGCTCGAACTCCATCTCAGGATCCAAACGGTTGAGCACCATCTGCGCAACCTCGATACCCGCAATGATACCCTCCTGCTTGCACAGCAGACGCATACGGCCACGCTCCTCAGCCGGAATGCAGCAGAGCGAGGTGTGATCACCATCGCCAATATCCTCTTTAATAGCAAGTTCGATCAACTCTTCAACGAAGGGAATGTATTCAGTTTTCATAGTTTTATAGTTATTTTTAGTTGTTTCTAACCGACAAAGTTACGCATTTTTCGCAAATATACCTTAACTATATATCAGATTCCGACTCTTTCGCCTCAATATCGCGCTCGACCCACTCGCCATCGACAAGAAGACGTGCCCTACCATTATGAATGGGCTTGATCGCCGAGGCCTCCGCACAGATCATCTTCGGGCGGGCATAGCGATCGATATATTGCCACACATCACCCAACTGCACCGCTGCATAACCTTCACTAAATTCGAATGCATTTTGATAGACAGGCTGTATCACCCAGCGCCCCTCAGCATCGGTATAACCCCAGCGACCACCACGTGCTTCGAGCTCCAAATGATCCATTTCGGACACCCCTTCGACCGCTTGGCACAATGCCTCGCGCAATCCATCAAGACGATAGATTGGCGAACGTAAGCTATTGAGTAGGTGATAGTGTGATGCATCGCCCATATTCGCAAACAGGCGTTTCATCTCAGCCACCGCTGCACTCGATCCATCCAAAGCCTCCGAAGGTTCAATGAGCACTCCATCGCCCCGATCGTAGCGACGATAGAGATCATAGTCGAGCGCCAAAGCGGCCAGCGTCGCCGAGATCAGAGCAATGGGATAGTCGTCCAGATGGCAGTCGAAATCGTGCTCCGTACGCGACGGATGACGATACCCCTCCGTGCCAAGCTGTGTCGTGGTCAACCCCGTAAGTTCGGGCGTAAAGATCGAATCGACATCCACCAACCGCATACCCTCGGGTGAGCAGATGATGTTCTCGGGTTTCAAATCGCCGTGCGCCCACTCCTGCCTGATCAGTTCCAACGCCAGACGATCGAATTCGACCGACAGTCGCGCCAAACGCGCCACATCACGCTCAACTACGGCATCAAGGATCTCGTCCGAGAGCGCACGTCCCTCGATCCACTCGCCCACCGTAACTCCCACCTCGACCGTACCACCAGCCTCATCGTCGATAATCAACTCACGTTCGAGCCATCGACAATAGGCCGTCAATGGGGTTCGTTGCGAACAGGCACAGCGAGCCACGATCTCTTGTGGCGGACGGAGGTAACATTTGAGCATCATCGTCCGCCCCTCGCTCTCAATTCGAAAGACCACTGCATCGTTGCCCGTACGGAAGCTCCCCGCAGGCACAATACGTGGCACGCCGAGCGTACGAAATCGCCCAACGGGATCAGACAATGCCTTCAAATATTGATAGACCGAATAGATCATTCGCACCAAATGAAAAAGGTTGCCCTTGACGCTCTCGGCGCGGGCAACCTTTTGAAATTATTAAGTATAAACTACTTATTCAATCGCTCGCGCACACGCTGAGCAGCCTTTTCGAGCAACTCGGCGGGACAGCACAGAGTGATACGAACATAACGCTTGCCCTCGCTACCGAAGATAGCACCCGGTGTTACGAATACGTCGCACTTCTCCATCACCTCGTCAGAGAATTGGAACGAATCACCCTCGTAGTTCTCAGGCAACTCAGCCCAAATGAACAGACCTGCCTGACCCTTGCGATATGAGCAACCCAGCGCGTCGAGCAGTTCATAACCCTGCTTCTCACGAGCGTAGTAGATGTCGTTCAACTCCTTGAACCACTCATCGCCCAGCGACAGAGCGGTCTCGGCAGCTGCCTGCACGGGATAGAACATACCCGAGTCCATATTGCTCTTGAAGCAAAGAATAGCGTCGATCCACTCCTTCTTAGCGAAGATTGCGCCCACACGCCAACCTGCCATCGAGTGACCCTTCGACAGCGAGTTGAGCTCCATAGCAACCTCCATTGCGCCCTCAACCTGCAAAATGCTCATCGGCTTGGGGTTACGAACAAAGCTATAAGGGTTGTCGTGGATAATCAGAATGTTGTGCTTCGAGCCGAATGCAACCAACTTCTCGAACAGATCGGGGGTCGGAGTCTGACCCGTCGGCATATTGGGATAGTTGACGAGCATCATCTTGACGCCCTCCAAACCTGCAGCCTCGATAGCCTCGAAATCGGGCAGGAAACCCGTCTGCTTGTTGAGCGAGTAGGGAACCATCACACCACCCGACAACTTAACTGCTGCGCTATAAGTGGGATAACCGGGGTTGGGGACCAGCACCTTGTCACCAACATTGAGGAAGGTCTGGCAGATATGCATCAAACCCTCCTTCGAGCCGAGCAGAGGCAGCACCTCCGATTTGAAATCGACATCAACATTGTAGTAACGCTTGTACCAATCGGCAAACGCCTTACGCAGAATAGGCTCGCCCTGATACGACATATATTTGTGAACATCGGGACGCTGTGCCTCCTTCGAAAGACGGTCGATAACCGACTGATGGGGCGGCAGGTCGGGACTACCCATAGCCAAACGAATAATCTGACGACCCGTAGCCGCCTCAATTTCGCTGATTTCGCGCAACTTACGCGAGAAATAGTACTCGCCGATACCGTCCAAACGATGTGAACGCTCGATAGTGACTTTGTTCATAGTTGAGTTTGAATATTAATATTTTGTTGTTTTTATCGCGTTTTGACCTACAAAGGTAATCAATTTATTCGGTATTTATTCGTCGTAACGTCGATTTTTTCGTCCGCACAACTACTCCACCTGCTCCCCCGACGCATCTTCTGCCACGTCGAGCAGATTCGAGTTGAGCAACTTCTTGGGGTTGATACCATATTGGCGCAGACGCTCGCTATTGCGAACAAGGTTGTCGTTACCCGACGTGAGTCGCTTATATGCCTCATCGTAGTTACGTTGAGCCTCGCCCAATCCCTTGCCGACACCCTCCAACGCGCCTACGAAACGAACAAATTGGTCATAGAGTTTCACACCAAGCTGGGCAATTCGCTCGGTACTGCGGTTGCGGTTATCGCGCTGCCAAAGGTCATCGACCAACTTCAACATCGCAAACAGATTGGTCGGCGACGAGAGGATCACCTTGCGGTTATACGCCTCCAACCACAGATCGTCGCGGCACTCGCGCATAGCCTCCAAAAATGCCGACTCGATCGGAATGAACATCAGCACAAAATCGGGAGTGCAGTCCAACAGACGCTGATACTCCTTGCGGCTCAACTCCTTGATATGCTGACGTATCGACTCGATGTGTCGAGCCATTGCCGACGCACGCTCTGCCTCGGTTTCGGCACGTGTATAGTCCAAGTAGGCTGTTAGCGACACCTTCGAGTCGATCACTACACGCTTGCCTTCGGGCAGGTTCAGGATCACATCGGGACGCAAGTTGTTGCCCGCTTCGTCTTTGAGGTTAGCCTGCACTACGTAGTGCTCACCCTTGATAAGGTTCGAGTGGTCGAGAATGGTTGTCAGGATCATCTCGCCCATATCGCCCTGCACCTTCGAATTGCCACGAATGGCCTCGGTCAGGTTGTTGGTTTCGTCGGTTATGCGACGATTGAGCTCCATCAGATTTTTCAATTCATTGCGCAGAGCTCCGTGGCGCTCGACATCGTCGCGGTGGATCGTCTCAACGCGCAGTTTGAAATCGGCAATATTATCGCGGAAGGGTTTGAGCAACTGCTCGATAGAGTCCGAATTGGTCTGACGGAATGCACGACTCTTCTCCTCCAAAATATCATTCGCCAAATTGCGGAATTGCTCCTGCATCGCCTTCTGCATCTGCTCCTGCTCAGCTCGCTGCTGCTCGACCGAGATGCGCTGCTGCTCACGCAACTCCTCACGCTCCTGCTCGAACGCTCGCTGCTGATCCTCCAAACGTGCTTCGAGAGCCTCGATACGCACCGCACGACGCTCCGCCTCGGTCTGCGCCTCGCCTCGCTCGGTCGTAAGCGCCACGATACGGTTCTGCAACTCCTCGGCACGCGCTGCCTGCTCGTCAGCCTCACGACGTGCCACCTCGCGCTCGGCCGCAGTCTCGGCTCGCGACAGTCGCAACTCGCGACGCGAATAGATCAAAGCTACCAAAAGTAGCACTACGACAAGCGAAAATGATATGATAAGTGCGATATTCATACTCAGTGGGATTAACTTTCGGCAAATATAGCTATATTTTTCGAGAAATATGCGTACCTTTGTCGTTAAAAGAGAAATCAAAAAACTTTTATGGAACGTATTATATCTCCCTCGATGCTCTCGGCCGACTTCGGCAATCTCGACCGCGACACCCGTATGATCGACCGCAGTGTGGCTCAATGGATCCACATTGACGTGATGGACGGCGTATTTGTACCCAACATCTCGTTCGGTTTCCCCGTTATGAAACCCATCCGCAAAGCGTCGAACAAGGTGCTCGATGTGCACCTAATGATCGTCGATCCCGAAAAGTATGTGGCGCAATTTGCCGAGGCAGGTGCCGACATCGTAACATTCCATTACGAAGCAACCCAGACCCCGCGCGAGGCGATCCGCCTGATCCGCAAAAGTGGTGCAAAGGTAGGCATCTCGATCAAGCCTAAGACCCCCGTTGAGGTGCTGCGCGAGTTGCTGCCCGAGGTGGATCTGGTGCTGGTGATGAGCGTTGAACCGGGATTCGGTGGTCAGAGCTTTATCGAAGGCTCGACCGACAAGGTGCGTGAATTGCGCCAGATGATCAACGAGGCAGGACTCAACGTAGTGATCGAGATTGATGGTGGCGTTTCGGCAGCCAATGCTCGTGAGTTGTACGAGGCTGGTTGCGATGCATTGGTGGCAGGTAGCGCAGTGTTCAAGGCAGCTGACCCTGAGGCTGAGATCGTAAAGATTCTCAACGCATAGCATAGCGCAGATGATTTCCATCGACAACATCTCCGTCAGTTTTGGCGGATGGACGCTCTTCGACGAGATCTCGTTTTTGGTCAATCCGAAGGATCGAATCGGATTGGTGGGCAAGAACGGCGCAGGCAAGACTACCCTACTGCGCATAATCACGGGCGAACAACAGCCCACGTCGGGTGCCGTAACCCGCAACAACGACTGCTCGGTTGGTTACCTTCCTCAGCAGATGAAGGTGGCCGACACCACTACGCTCATTGACGAGACGGCCAAGGCTTTTGCCGAGGTACTGGCTATTGAGGCTGAGATCGAGCGTATTACAACCGCACTGGCCGAGCGCGACGACTACGAATCGGCCGAGTATGAGCAGTTGATGCATCGCCTCGACGAGTGCAACAACCGCTACCACATCTTGGGTGGCGATAGCCGCGAGGCCGACATCGAAAAGACACTGCTCGGTTTGGGTTTTCGACGTGAAGATTTCGACCGCCCAACCAGCCAATTTTCGGGTGGTTGGCGTATGCGTATCGAGCTGGCGAAGTTGTTGTTGCGTCGCCCGTCGGTATTCCTGCTCGACGAGCCGACCAACCACCTCGACATCGAGTCAATACAGTGGCTCGAAGAGTACCTGCGAAATTATAACGGTGCGGTGCTGCTCATCTCGCACGACCGTGCCTTTCTGGATAACGTTACGAACCGCACAATCGAGATCTCGCTCGGCAAGATCTACGATTACAAAGTACCTTATAGCAAGTACGTTGTACTTCGTCGTGAGCGACGCGAGCAACAGATGGCCGCTTACGAGAATCAGCAACGTATGATCGAAAAGACCGAGGAGTTCATCGAGCGTTTCCGCTACAAGCCGACCAAATCGAATCAGGTGCAGTCGCGCATCAAACAGCTCGAACGCTTGGAGCGCATCGAGGTCGATGAGGAGGATCTGGCAACGCTCAACATCAAGTTCCCGCCTGCGCCTCGATCGGGTCAGATAGTGGCCGAGGTGAAGGAGGTCGGTAAGAGTTTCGGCACGAAGCACGTATTCAGCGGAGCAGATTTTGTGATTGAGCGTGGCGAGAAGATCGCTCTTGTAGGTCGCAATGGCGAGGGCAAGACCACGCTGGCACGTATGCTTGTAGGTGAGCTGTCGCCCAGCGAGGGATCGATTCGTTTGGGCGCAAACGTGGATATAGGCTACTATGCTCAGAATCAAGAAGATTTAATGAATGGCGAGATTACGGTTTTCGACACGTTGGATCGTGTAGCAGTGGGCGATATCCGCACTCGACTGCGTGATATTTTGGGTGCATTCTTGTTCCGTGGAGAGGATATCGACAAGAAGGTCAAGGTGCTGTCGGGTGGCGAGCGATCGCGTTTGGCAATGGCGCGACTGATGCTCTCGCCCCACAACCTGCTGATTATGGACGAGCCTACGAACCATATGGATATGCGCTCAAAAGATATTCTGAAAGAGGCACTTATGCGTTTCGATGGCACCGTTCTGCTGGTATCGCACGACCGCGAATTCTTAGACGGATTGGTCAATAAGATATACGAATTCCGCGACGGCGGAGTGAAGAAGTATCTGGGGGGCGTCTACTACTTCCTCGAAAAGCGCAAAGTTGAGTCGATGGCTGAGATCGAGCGCAAAGCTACCCCTATTGCCTCAGCGAAAGAGAGTGCAGCTGTGTCGTCGGGCAAACTCTCCTACGAGCAGAAGAAAGAACAGGAGAAACAGATTCGCAAACTGCGCAAAGCTGTCGAGGCGATCGAGGCTGAGCTGGCTAAAATCGAGTCGCAAATCGCTGAGTATGACGCACGTTTCGCCTCGGCAACCGAGTATAATGAGGCCGATTACCGTGCCTACAATGATCTGAAAACGCACTATGACCACCAGATGCACGAGTGGGAGAAGGCGTCGTACGAATTGGAATTGATCGAAGAAAATTAGAAAAATTATACCGATATGGCAGACAACCTTATTTTTGGAATTCGCCCCGTGGCTGAGGCCATCGAGGCGCGCAAACAGATCGAAAAACTCTATATCCGCAAGGGCGCAGAGGGTCAGTTGATGACCGAGTTACGCGATCTGTGCTATCGTCATCACATTCACATTCAGGAGGTTCCCGTCGAGAAACTCAACCGATTGACTCGCGGCAACCACCAAGGCGTCGTGGCACAAATCGCCTCGATCGAATATGCCTCGATCGAAGATATTTTCGAGCGTGTACCCGACGACGAGACGCCCCTCGTGGTGGTGTTTGACGGTGTGACCGACGTGCGAAATTTTGGTGCTATCGCCCGCTCGGCTGAGTGTGCAGGTGCGCACGGATTGATCGTTCCACTCAAAAATGCTGCGCCCGTTAATGCCGAGGCAATCCGTTCGTCGGCAGGTGCGCTGACCACGATTCCCGTGTGTCGCGTAGGCTCGATCCGCAACACGATCAAAATGTTGCAAACCGAAGGTTATCAGATTGTTGCAGCGACCGAAAAGAGCCGTAAACTGCTCTATGATGCTGACTTCACCCGCCCCACAGCAATCGTAATGGGTAACGAGGAGCGTGGCATCTCAAAGGAGGTACTGAAACTCTGCGACGAGCAGTTGGCAATCCCGATGATCGGCCACATCGAGTCGCTCAACGTGTCAGCAGCTGCGGCCGTTATGCTCTTTGAGGTCGTTCGTCAGCGAATCGGCTAATTCAATGAAACAGAAGCACAACCACCCTACGCTCGGTCCGATTGAGATCGAGCGTGTGGCACGTGCGCACAACATTCGCATCACGGTGCGTAGGGGGCGCGTGAGGGTGGCATATCCGTGGTTCACATCGCGCGAGCGGGCATTGCAATTCCTTGATACAAAGTTAGATTGGGTGCGCGCGACGCTCGAAAAGCAACAGCACACCGAAGCCAGCCGCATAATCCGTCCTCCATTTCGTACTCGTCAGCACGAATTGCGCATTGTGCCCGACGCTGAGGCGACACGTGCAACCATCCGCTTAACAAACGACGCCATCACATTGCGGCTGCCCTCCTCGGCAGACATCGCCGATAGAGAGAATCAAGAACTTATAAATAAGGGAATTACCGAGGCTTTACGTAGCGAAGCTCGCGAACTATTGCCCTCGATGGTCGAGACCGTAAGTCAGCGCATTGGATTGAGCTACCGCTCAATAGCCATTCGTGCCACACGTAGCAAATGGGGCAGTTGCTCATCGCGTAACGACCTATCACTCAGCGTCTATCTGATGTTACTACCCGACCACCTGATCGAATACATCATCACTCACGAGCTCTGCCACACCGTTCATCGCAACCACTCGGCTGCATTCCACGCATTGGTTGATCACCACCTCTGCGGGCGCGAAAAAGAGCTCAACTGCGAATTAAAACAGTATCACCCGCTCTAATTCGCGGTCGGTAGATGATTCCGAGAATGATTAGTAATCCAGACCTGCCGCAGTAAGTCCAAACACAAATATAAACAAGAAATAGAGTACAACCCAGCCTATTCCGACAAACAGGCCGATTTTGCTCCATTTGAGAGCCTCACGCGAGAGGCGTTCAGCCTCCATTTCATCGCCCGAATAGAATGCATTCTCAACACGAGCAGCGTTGATAATGCCGACAATTCCGAACGGCAGACAGCAGAACAGCGTTACCAAGATCGCCTCAACCAAATGATTCTTAGGCGGATAGCGATTAGGTCGATTCGTCTGAGTATTGTTATTGATCACCTCCATAGGGCTAAAATATTGAAATTACTTTTACAAATGTAGTAAATCTGCTCGAAAAAAGCTATATTTGTCGAAACAAAATTCTCACACAATGAAACAAAATTGGAAACCGGGCACGATGGTCTATCCCCTGCCTGCCGTATTGGTCAGTTGCGGAGCGACACCCGACGAATATAACCTCATCACAATCGCTTGGACGGGCACCGTATGTTCCGAGCCTCCAATGTGTTACATCTCGGTTCGACGCGAACGCCACTCCTACGACATCATACGTCGCACGGGCGAGTTCGTCATCAATCTAACCACCGAGGCGCTGGCCGAAGCCACCGACTGGTGTGGCGTACGTTCGGGACGCGAATACAACAAATTCGAGGTGTGCGGACTGACCTCTGCACCCGCCACTGTGGTCAATGCTCCGATTATCGAGGAGGCTCCGATCGCCATCGAGTGCCGTGTGCGCGAGGTGATTGAGCTCGGCTCGCACGATATGTTTTTGGCTGAGGTGGTCAATGTGCAGGCAGATGATGCCTACATCAATCCTGAGACGGGTCGTTTCGAGTTGGAGCGTGCCCGCCCGATCACCTATATGCACGGCCACTACTACACACTCGGTCATCAGATTGGGCGCTTCGGCTGGACCGTGCAGCGCAAGCGAAAGAAAAGGTAGGCAACACCTATCAATATATACAACAAACCGCGTCCCTCGCAATGAAGGACGCGGTTTTCATTTGTAGCAGGAGCGATTACTTCGCAAAGGTCATTCCGAGGCTCAATCCGTCATATTGATCAGCAACTTTCGAGATCGCCGCAATTGACGAATTGTTCGACACCGCTGCCAATCCCTTAACAATCTTCAACATCTTGTCGGCCGCAAACAGCAACTTCAAATTACCTCCTGACAGTTGCGCCTCACCCTTCACCTTACCAATTTTGACCGAAGTCTTGGTCGTGAAATTGAGCGTCAGAGCATTTGTTGCATCATCGAACTCGTATGTTCCTTGCAACGTGCGCTTGCCCATTGTCAACGTAAAATGTTTATCCTCAGTGAGCGTGATCGCCGCCGACCCAGCCTTCAATCCCACCTTCTCGTAGTAGGTAGCCATCTTCTTCTCGATCGTACCCGACATCAGCGAACTACCAGCCTGAGCCAGAACATTATCGCTTTTGAGCGCCACGGCGGGCTTAGAGTAACCCCACTCGCCCACAATCGTCTGCTCAGTGGTCGTATTCTCCTTAATGGCACCAACCAAGCCGCCCAAAATATCCTTCAAGCTCTGTGCCTGCACACCGACACTCATCACGAGTGCCGCAGCAAGAATCAATAATCTCTTCATCTATCTCTTAGTTAGTCGTTTAAGCCACTCCGCAGACACCGCATCACTCGGCATCTGCCAATCACCGCGCGGCGACAGACCCACCGAACCAACCTTCGGACCGTCGGGCAGTGCCGAACGCTTGAATTGCTGATTGAAGAATCGACGGACAAACGTCGAGAGCCAACGATTGATGGTCTGCTCGTCATATTCGCCCGCAAAAGCCTGACGTGCCAAGAACTCGATCTTCTCGGGCGCATAGCCACAACGTACCAAACCGTGCAGGAAGAAATCGTGCAACTCGTACGGTCCAACCAGATCTTCGGTCTTCTGCGCGATATTGCCCTGCTCGTCGGCGGGCAGCAACTCAGGGCTGATTGGGGTTGCCATCACATCGCGCAAAGTAGCCGCAACAGCCTCATTCTCAGGCTGCGACGCAAACCAACCAACCAAATGGCGCACCAACGTCTTAGGCACACCGCCATTGACGCCATACATCGACATATGGTCGCCATTGTAGGTCGCCCAACCCAATGCCAACTCGCTCACATCGCCTGTACCGATGACCAACGCATTCTCCATATTCGCCAGATCCATAAGCAGTTGAGTACGCTCACGTGCCTGCGAATTTTCGTACGTAACACTACGATCCGTTTCTGGCAGACCCAAATCCTCGAAATGCTGACGGCACGCCTTCACGATCGAGATCTCACGCACCGTAACACCCAATGCCTCCATCATTCGCAGTGCGTTGTTATAGGTGCGACCCGTCGTGCCAAAACCTGGCATCGTAACGCCAATCACGCCCTTGCGATCCAATCCGAGCAGATCGAACGTCGCTACCGTAACCAACAGCGCCAGAGTCGAATCCAAACCTCCCGAAATGCCGATTACCGCCTTCGTCGAGTGGATATGGCGCAGACGTTTAGCCAAACCCACGGTTTGGATTTTGAAGATTTCGGCACATCGCTCTGCACGTTTCTGCTCATCACGCGGCACAAAAGGCGAGGGATCGACCTCACGATCAAATCGCGCCTCAACATCGCCCTGCGGCAGCTCGATCTCAACCGTCGCCATCGGCTCCGCACCATTCTCGCTATTGAACGTAGTCGAGCGACGACGCTCCGAGCGCAGGTAGTCGATATCGACATCGCAAATGACCAACTGCTCCTCAATCGCAAAACGCTCGCCCTCAGCCAGCACCTTGCCATTTTCGGCTACAATCGCCCCACCATCGAAGACCAGATCGGTGGTCGACTCGCCAAAACCTGCCGACGCATAGACGTATGCAGTCATCGTGCGTGCCGATTGCTGAGCGATCAGATCGCGTGTATATTGATACTTTTCTGCCACCGCAGCACGTGCCGACGGGCAGAGAATCAACTCCGCACCCGCCTGAGCCATATACAACGAGGGCGGCACTACTGCCCACAGATCCTCGCCAATCTCCACACCGAACCTTACATTCGCCGCCTCGAAAATCAGTTCACCGCCAAACGGCACCTCACAACCGCACAATCGCACCGAACTATCGTACTGCCCGATACCCGTTGCGAACCAACGTTTCTCGCTTGCCCCACCGTGATCCGACAGATTACTCTTAGGCACAACGCCCACAATCTTACCGCGTGAAACGACTGCTGCACAGTTATATACATTTCCGCACACCTCAACGGGCAGACCTATAACGAACGCACCCTGCAACTCGGCCGACACATCGACCAAGTGAGCCAAAGCCGCCTCGGCAGACTCCAACAGCGTACTCTGCAACAGCAGATCGCCACACGTTGCACCCGTCAGCGACAACTCGGGAAAGAGCGTAACCGCCACGCCCGCCACCTCGGCTCTGCGCATCAATGCCTCGATGCGTTCGGCGTTGGTTGCACAATCGGCAACTGCGACCGTCGGAACGGCCGCAGCTACCTTTACGAATCCATAGTTTTTCATCTTCAACCTATTCGGCCCACAGACGAGCCAGATTCAGAATAACCTGCATCGCACGCCCCATAGTCGTCAGCGAGCAGTACTCGAACTTGCCGTGGAAATTCATACCTCCCGTGAAGAGGTTGGGGCACGGCAGACCCATATACGATAGTCGCGAGCCGTCCGTACCACCACGAATCGGACGCACCAGAGGCTCAACACCTGCCTCACGCATAGCTGCCAGCGCACGCTCGATCACCTCGGGATGTGGCTCGACCATCTCGCGCATATTGTAGTATTGGTCGGTGAGTTTCAGTTCGATAACGCCCTCGCCATATTTTTTCGCAAGCAGAGCAACGACACTCTCCAAATATGTCTTCTTCTGCTCAAACTTCTCACGATCGTGATCACGAACGATATAGCTCATATTGGCCTCCTCAACCGCACCATTCAAGCCCACCAGATGGTAGAAACCCTCGTAACCCTCAGTATGCTCGGGACGTTGTACGGCGGGCAACATCGAGTTGATCTCGCAAGCCACCTGCAAAGCGTTGATCATCTTATCCTTAGCATAACCGGGGTGAACGTTGCGACCCTGAATGTGGATCTTAGCACCTGCGGCGTTGAAGTTCTCGTACTCCAACTCGCCCTCCATACCGCCATCGACCGTATAGGCAAACTGAGCACCAAAAGCCTCAACGTTGAAGTAATCAACACCGCGACCAATCTCTTCGTCGGGAGTAAAACCAATGCGGATCTTGCCGTGCTCTACCTCGGGATGGGTCAACAAGTACTCCGCAGCGGTCATAATCTCGGCAACACCCGCCTTGTCGTCAGCACCGAGCAGTGTCGTGCCATCGGTGTGGATCAGCGTATGCCCCTTGAAGAAATTGAGCTCGGGGAAATCCTCGACACGCATCGTGAGCTGCTCGTTGAGCTTGATATCGCCACCCTCGTAGCACTCGATCACCTGCGGCTTAACATCCTTACCGCTCATATCGGGAGCTGTATCGACGTGCGCAATAAAGCCAATCACGGGAGCCGACTCCTTACCCTTCGAGGCGGGAATCGTACCCATCACATAGCCATACTCGTCCATCGTAACCTCGGTCATGCCCAGCGCGCGCATCTCCTCAGCCAAGTCAGACAGCAACACCTTCTGCTTGTCAGTCGAGGGAAATGTAGTGCTCTCCTCGTTACTCTGAGTATCGTACGAAACGTATTTCAAAAAGCGTTCTTTCAATTCCATAGTTTTCATTCGGTTTTTACGGTTTATTACTCCTCCTTCTTAGCGCGGCACGAATCCCAGATCATATAACCGATGATCAACACATACATCGCAACCGACAGCCACTCAGCACCCTTCGAGGCATTCCACTCGGCTGCAAACCAGTCGATCTCGCAGAAGCGCAATACTGCACTTACAACACCCATCAGCGCACCACCGGCGATGAATCCCGACGCAATCAGCGTACCACGATCGGCACGTGCCTTGTTCAGCGCCTTATCCTTCGAGCGGCTCGATACGAACCAAGCAATCAGACCACCTACCAACAGCGGAGTATTGAGCGACAGAGGAATGAACATACCCAATGCAAATGCCAATGCGGGAACACCGATCATAGTCAGCGTCAGCGCCAAAGCTGCACCTGCGAAGTAGAGAATCCACGGAGTCTCGCCACCCGACATCAACGGACGGATAACCTCAGCCATTGCATTTGCCTGAGGAGCTACCAGCGGGCTATCGGGACCGAAACCGTAGGTCTTGTTCAGAATGATCATCACACCTGCAACCGTTGCAGCCGAGATCGCCGTACCGAGGAACTTCCAACCCTCCTGCTTCGAGGGAGTAGTACCCAACCAATAACCGATCTTCAAGTCGGTGATGAAACCACCAGCCATCGACAGCGCGGTACAAACCACACCACCAATGATCATCGCTGCTGTCATACCTGCCGTGCCGTTCAAGCCAATGCTTACCAGCACCAGCGACGAGAGGATCAGCGTCATCAGCGTCATACCCGACACGGGGTTCGAACCTACGATTGCGATTGCATTAGCAGCAACGGTCGTAAACAAGAATGCGATAACGAATACGATCAAAATTGCCACGATCGAGTACAACCAATTGTTCAACACGCCAAACTGGAAGAAGATGAAGGTCGTCAGCAGAGCTGCGATCAGCACAGTCAGAACGAGTTTCATCGACAGATCACGCTGCGTGCGCTCCGTTACCTCCGTAGCACCACCCTTCTTGCCACCAAGCTCCTTAGCCGCCAAACCGACCGCCGATTTGATGATACCTGCCTGACGCACGATACCGATGATACCTGCCATTGCGATACCGCCGATACCGATCGGCTTGGCATACGCCGCGAAGATCGACTCAGCCGTCATTGCTGCCGTTACGTCGCCACCCGCCATACCAATCACGGGAACGATCACAAACCACACGAGGAACGAACCTGCGCAGATAAATGCCGCATATTTCAAACCAATGATATAGCCCAAACCGAGCACCGCTGCACCCGTATTGACGCTCATCACAGTCTTGAATTTATCGGCCATCTCAACGCCCCAATCGCAGATGCGAGTGGTTACCTGCTCGTGCCACCAACCGAAGGTGCTGATCACAAAGTCATAAAGACCACCGATCAAACCACTAACAGCCAGCAGCTTAGCCTGATTGCCACCCTTCTCGCCCGAAACCAACACCTCGGTCGTAGCCGTAGCCTCGGGGAAGGGGTACTTACCGTGCATATCCTTAACGAAGTACTTGCGGAACGGAATCAGCAGCACGATACCCAACACGCCACCCAGCAGCGACGAGAGGAATACCTGATAGAACTGCGCCTCCAAGCCCAAGATGTAGAGCGCGGGCAGAGTGAAGATTGCACCCGCCACGATTACACCCGACGACGCGCCAATCGACTGAATCAATACGTTCTGACCCAGCGTATTGCGCTTGCCGAGCATATTACCCACACCGACAGCGATGATTGCAATGGGAATTGCGGCCTCGAATACCTGACCGATTTTCAGACCCAGATAGGCAGCCGCTGCCGAGAACAGAACGGCCATCAAGATACCCATCGAAACCGAGTAGGGAGTAACCTCTGCGGGAGTCGACGCGGGCGACATCATAGGTTCATACTTCTCGCCCTCGGCCAACTCGCGGTAGGCATTTTCGGGCAGCGAAGTGAGCTGTTTTTGTTGATCTTGTGTCATAATTTATTTAAGTTTTTGAGATTAATTTCGTATTCGGTGCGCGGACTTCGCGCACAATACATTACGCAAATATACATAAAATTTCCATACGCGCGCATACCCGACACGCGCGCGAGAAGATTTTTCGCTCGAACGAATCGAAAAAACAGCGAACTTCGCCTTTTGGCGGGCGAACTCTCGGAGGCTGGGAGGAGCAAAAAGTTCGCGGATTTTGCAACCCGAGACCAACCTGCCACAACTGAAAACCAGCAAAACACGCCCTTACGGCGTGCGCACACTCGCGGGCTGGGGCGGTCGCCCGTAGGGCAAGCCCGCGAGTGTGTGTCAAAATCGTAGATTTTGCCATTTCAATTCAAAATTCAAAAAGCAAAATTAAAAATTAGATTCTTCGCTACGTTCAGAATGACAATGCGATCGGCACCTATTCTACCTCTTATTTACGCAAACTTACATATATCAAACTCCTTCTGTTTTCTAAAACAAATTTTTGTTTCTATTTATTGTGGCATAAGAACATAAAAAACGTGGTCGACTGACTCGACCACGCTATAAGATATTCCTAAGAATTAATCACCAATAACACAAAAATATACACCGCAGCCCCTAATAACGAAAGGATAGACCAAAATTTCACCCAAAAATGAGTGCTGCTGACCGTATTTTCAACATTCTTCAATTTATCAACCATCACAATGCGTTGTAAATTTTCGAAATCAGCACCTGAGAGTTCGGGTAATTCAAATACACGCCATTTAGTAAAGCCATCTTTGTCATAAAATGAATCAGCGTGCATTGAATCAGACGAATTCTCGACTTTCTTGTCTGCATCAGATTTGTCCTTAAAAATTTCCTCATTCGTCCGCATAATCTGCTTAATCTCCTCCGGTGCATTTTTGTACAATTCAACAAGTAGTGCCTTCTTAATCAAATCATTGTGTCCCATAGTAGTTTTTGTTTTATGTTAATAAAAAAAGAGCGCAAGTCTATTCGACATCTTATCGTTTGCGGAGGGTTCTGGCAAACCTGCTACACCAATAAGCACGAATAGCTCACGCCCAATGGGACGTGAACTTTCAAAACTTATTCCCGTGTAGCTTATAAAATCTGCCAGAATTCCCGCAATGAGAATAAGAGCTAAAAGCTCAAAATCGTATGTCAGTCTAAATCAATTTCTGTTTTGTAATTTCAAGTGTATTTATTTCGTTGTGTAAAGATACGAAATTTTATTCTATTTCATTGCAGCAAAGTGAAAATTTTGAATATTGAATTGTGAATTAAAAAAAAGAGCCACCCTCGGGCGACTCTTAATTCTCAATGCTTTGATCTCGATTGAGCGACAGTGCTACGACTACAACGTCGCCTGCTCGCAATATCTATCATAGTGCGACTTCACATTGCGCACATATGCCAAGGTCTGCTTGATGCCCGTAAATCGACCGCAACGCACGACCGAATCCTCATAATACTCGGGCTGACCTTTCAATTCGAGATAGCGCGATACGACCTCCCACTTTTCGGGATTCTCGCTATGTTTGGCAGCCAATCGTTGCGCATCGCGCACGTGGCCGATACCTCCTACATAGCTGGCCAACATCAGACACAATCGATCCTCCTCGGTTGCCGACGATGACAGACGCAACGAGCGGTCGATCTTGTTGAGTAGTTTCGACGCCAAACGGATATTCATCTCAGGCTCGAACGCCTCCTCCTGTGGCACATTGAACTGCTCGGCCACACGGGGCATAATCTGCATAAGGCCGAAAGCTCCCACCTTCGACACCGCATCGGGGTTGAATCGCGACTCGTGGTAAGCAATTGCGCTCAACAGTCGCCAATCGTGTCCCGACTCGGCTGCTGCACGACGCATCATATCGTCGTAGGTCGAGATTGAACGCTTACCCGACGGCTTTACCACCTTTTTAGGTTCGGGCTGCGGGATTTCGGCAAGTACATAACCGCGATAGACCACCTCAGTAGTGGCAAGTAGCGGCGAAACTATCTGGTCGCTATCCTGCTGTGCAAGCTCTCGCGAGGGGCTCAGCAGTCGGCCAGACGAAATGAAAATTGTAAGAACGGTTAAAAACGATACTGTTAAAAGTGTCTTTTTAAGCATAAATTTCTGTTTTGCGGGCAGCTTATCCGAAGCTGTCGAGCACGCTAATCATAGAAACCCCACGAGAATCCCAGCTTCAACACTCGCGCATTAAGCGGATAGTGAAGCGCAGAGAAGTAGGTACGTTTGCCGAACAGATCATAGTTGGCGTGTTGCAACTTTAAGAAGATTCGCATACGTTTCCACTTCGCTGAAACAAAGGCGTCGATCATCGGATAGTTACCGACTTTCGCCTCGCGTTGATTGTAGAACGCTGCCAGAGCAGGATTATATCCGAAGGCGTAATACTTGGTATTGTAACGCCCCTCTAAACCTGCCTGCATACGCAGCACATCCTTCACAACGTCGAACTCGTAGTAATACGACAACACAACGCTTGCTTTGGGCACGGGGATTACCGTCTGATCCGTACTCCACTGCAACAATACCCTATTGTCCAGATGGAGTCCGCCAATGCGGAAATCCTTGCGAGCATACAGACCCGTAACACTCACCATCGAGGTACTTTGGCTGATACGGCAGAGCGAGTCGATGAAGATCTTATCGTTCGACAGTCCATACCAAGCACCCACTTCGAGAGCATAATCAGGAGCCGTCAAGGCTACCTCAAAACGGGTCTCATTCTCCTTTTTCAAAGGAGTAAACCACGCATAGTGGTTTGAGAAATAGTTCTCCTCGAAATACGAGGGAGAACGGAGCACATTCGAGAATCGACCCGAGAGCGTAATCGGTCGATTCTTTATAAAGGCGCGCAGAGCTATGTCGGCGCCAATTTCCAGATCACCGCCGCGATAGCCCGACGGATAGAACTTCACATCGCCACCCCAATCGACATATTTTTTGATGCGTCCTTCGATCGAGCCATAGGCGTAGTAGCTCGTTTTGCTGACCATAGTATGCTCTCCCGACAGATAGTCGTTCAAGTTCAATTGGTAGTAACGGTGATTATCCAAGCCGACACCAGCGTCAATTACACCCACAACGCCATCACGATTCCACGGCTGAATCTGCACAAAGACTCGGTTCGAGATCCTCGACTCGAAGGTCGAATCGACCGTCTGCACGGGGTCGATAAACCAATTCTCGTAGTATTCGTGCTGGGTAATACCTCCCGATTCGTCGCGTTCATCGGTGTAACGCGTACCCGAACGGGTATCAGTATATTTGCGATAGATACGGTTATACTCAAAGGCGTGGCCGATGAAGACCGCCGGACGGTCGCCCATCGTAAAGTCATCCTCGGTCAATCCGATCAACGGGATACCGATCGACTGAACCACATAGAACGAGTTGTTGCGGATCTTATTCTGAGCATCCTGCAATTTGACCGGTACGTTGGTCGTCAATTCGAACATCGTATCGACAATGGCCCAATCACCAACAATACCACCATTCTCGCGCGTGTCAACCGCATTGTATATATATCCTGCGTGGACCGAATAGCGACGTCCCGTATGTGCAAATGCCACCGAGAGATCCTTCACTCGGGCACGCTGCCAAGTATAGATACCTCGCGTACCACGGCTTTTGTAATCGACATTCACGCTGGTCGAGGGCGAGATATTCTGCGAGTGGATCACTCGGAAATTATCCTCCTGACGGCTCTTCTGACCCGCTGAGGTGTAGAATAGTTGTGTGAAGGGGTGCTTGGCATTGTAGAAATCGACATTATCCACCTTCATCAAGTAGCCATCATAGGCATCGGCCATCTTGAAATTGAAGTTTTGCGGACGCTCGAAGTAGTTGAGCGGAGTGGTAGCTCCTCCCAAATTACCCAAATAGAGGTCGCCCACACCCTCCTGCTGGAATGGGTAGTCGATTCGCCAATCGCGCAAAATGGTATCCAACGGCTGGATCTCAACTCGATTGGCGTATGGATTGATATTCCATTTGAAGTTGTTGAGCGCACGGATCGAGTCGCTGAAAAAGTATGATTCGAGCGGTTTTCGGGGGCGCTCCTTCTTGGTAGTATCTTCGGGCTGCCCCTCGCCCTCCTCGATCGGATCGCCATTCTCGTCGTACTGCGGTTGGCTGAATGGGTTAGCTCCCGCCTGATCCATTCCCGTGGTACGACCTTCGCGCTGCGCTCGCATCAGCTCGGCAGCAGCGTTGGCATTATTCTGAGCCAATACGACCGAAGGCCACAGCACCGCCGCAACCACAATGATCAATATGTTAATCAACCTCGATCGCATTCTCTCCTTCGACCCTTTTACTCGCTCTTATCCTTAACAATCAGTTGGCGCACCAATGAAACCAAAACGTATGCCACGATTACTGCGGGCACCGCTTTCACCTGCCACACCGCTACGGCCACTGCCGATAGTATAACGAACGTAAAGCGCAATTCATTGCCTCGCCAGCCAAAACTTTTGATTTTAAGCGAGAACATACGCAACGGCACGATCAACAGCACTGCCATCACCACCGCTGCCACTACGTACCACACAGCATCGATGCCCATCAGCACTCCCTTGTCGAACAGCCAGCCAGTAGCCACGAAGAACATCGCACAAGCGGGCGTAGGCAGACCTATAAACTCCGAGTGTTGCGCCTCGTCGATATTGAATCGAGCCAATCGCAGTGCCGAGAAAAGCACGATAATGAAAGCCACGTAGCTACACTCCTCACACTCTCCGCCAAACCCCAATGTTCGCAGGATCGAGAATGCCACCGCCGAGGGTACCAGACCGAAGCTGACCATATCGGCCAACGAATCGAGTTGAACCCCAAGAGCTGAGTATTGATTGAGCAGACGTGCTGCAAACCCATCCAAGAAATCGCACATAGCCGACAACATTACCAACCAGAACACACGCACCAGATCTCCCTCCAAAGCCGACACCACGGCCAACGAGCCGCACAGCAGATTGGAGAGCGTCAGAAGATTGGGGACTGTAAAATATCGTACTTTCATCTTTATCCGAATAATGAAAAAAATTATGTTTCGGGCGGCAAAGTTACGGAAAATTTTGTATATTTGTACTATGCTACACAATATATAACGCGCAGGCGTGCGATTTTCTGCGACTTTTCGACCGCCAAGGGCGACATTTCGAGATACGACCACACCACAAAGCGACGTTTATTGAGCAAGTGCAAACCTTTTTCGAACAACAAAACAGCAAAAATATGAGCAAAAACATCTATTGCATCATTATGGCGGGCGGAGCAGGAACCCGTTTTTGGCCCCTCAGCCGCCAATCGATGCCTAAGCAATTCCTTGATATTTTGGGCACAGGGCGCTCGTTTATCCGCCACACCTACGAGCGTTTTGCTCGATTGGTGCCACCCGAACACTTCCTCGTGATGACCAACAGCGCATATAAGGATCTTGTTCTCGAACATATTCCCGAACTACGTCCCGATCAGGTGATGTGCGAACCGATCGGTCGCAACACCGCACCCTGCATCGCCTACGCTGCCGAGCGTCTTGCTAAGGAGGATCCCGAGGCGATGATGATCGTAACTCCGTCGGACCACCTCATTCTGGACGAAGTGGAGTTCATCAACGTGGCTCGCGAGTGTGTCGAGTATGCATCGGTCAATGACGCCCTGATGACTATCGGCCTGCGCCCCACTCGCCCCGAAACGGGCTATGGCTACATTCAAGTCAATACACGTGAAGCGATTACCAAGGTCAAAACCTTCACCGAAAAGCCCAACCTCGAAATGGCTCAAACCTTCTTGGCAAGTGGCGAATTTCTGTGGAATTCGGGCATCTTCGTGTGGAGTGTCGAGCAGATTCGCGTAGCTTTGCAGCGCTTTCTGCCTGAGCTCTCGGCACTGTTTGCTCAGGCGGCCGAACATATCGGCACCGAGGGCGAAAAGGCTGCTATCGAGCGTGTCTTCTCGGAATGTCGCGCCATCTCGATCGACTATGGCGTGATGGAGAAGGCCGAAAACGTCTATGTACATATAGGCGATTTCGGTTGGAGCGATATGGGAACGTGGAGCTCACTCTACCAATACTATCCGAAAGATGAGCAAGAGAATGCCTGCTCGTCGGAGTGTGTGATGTTCGACGCGACGGGATGTCTGGTTTCGATGCCCAAAGACAAGTTGGCGGTAATCAATGGCTTAAAGGATTTTATCGTGGTCGATACACCCGACGTTCTGATGATCTGTCCACGTACCAATGAGCCTATTATCAAGACCTTCACTAACGAAATTCGCTTCCGTAAGGGCGACAAACATATCTAATGCGTATGTCGGCTCTATATGACATTTTCCGTTCGTCAACGGGCGTAACCACCGACTCACGCACAATCAGCGAAGGCACTCTCTTTGTTGCCTTGCGTGGTGCAAATTTCGATGGTAACCGATTTGCTATTGATGCGTTGCATAAGGGTGCAACAGCGGCGGTGATCGACGATGCTACGGTAGTTACAAATGCCCCTGCGGAGCTGGTTGATCGACTCTTTTTGGTCGAAGATTCGCTCACAGCATTGCAGGATCTAGCTCGTGAACATCGTGAGGTGTTGGGTATTCCGATCCTCTCGGTGGCAGGTAGCAATGGTAAGACCACAACCAAAGAGTTGGTGGCACGTGTATTGGCCGAAAAATATGAGGTCTATGCTACACGAGGCAACCTAAACAACCATATTGGCGTGCCGCTGACACTACTGGCAATGGATCACACCACTGAGTTTGGCGTAGTCGAGATGGGCGCAAGTGCTTGCGGCGAGATCGCACTGCTGGCATCGATCGCCAAGCCTAACTACGGCATACTGACCAACATCGGTCGATCGCACTTGGAGGGTTTCGGAGGTGTCGAGGGCATTCGTCGTGGCAAAGGCGAGCTATTCGATTACCTCAATGCGACAGGTGGTCGCGCATTTGTTCCGACTGATGATGATGTGCTGTCGGCAATGGCGTCGGAGCGTCAGAATATGGCGGTTGAGCGCTTCTCGTTTGCGACATCAAACGGAGGCGAGCACCAATTGGAGGGCGGCTACAACCTCAAAAACATAGCAGCAGCGATGTCAATCGGTCGCTATTTCGGCGTTGACGAAAGCCGAATACGCCACGCAATTGCGACCTACACACCGACAAATAATCGTTCTCAACGCACTGTTACCGAGCATAATACGGTGATTGTCGATTGTTATAATGCCAATCCGTCAAGTATGCGAGCCTCGCTCGAAAGTTTCCTCACGGAGCGTAGCGAGCAGCCACGTATCTGCATCCTCGGTGATATGCTCGAATTGGGCGAGTGGTCAGCCGACGAGCATCGCTCGATTGTGGAGTTGATCGTGAAGGCTGATTTCGAACGTATATGGCTGGTTGGCAAGCACTTCGCTGAGGCCACTGCGACCATCGAAAATGATCAGCGCGTGCGCTGTTTTACCTCACGAGAGGAGGTTGCCGAACAACTCGGTGCAGAGCCCATCGAGGGCGCATTGGTGCTGGTCAAGGGCTCGCACAGTATCGGTTTGGAGAAGTTGATTCCGTTGCTCTAATTTAGCACCAATATGAAGAAACTCGTTGTATTCACCGGCGCAGGCGTTAGCGCTGACAGTGGCATCGCAACCTTCCGCGACTCGGATGGTCTGTGGGCAAACTACCGCATCGAGGAGGTCTGCACACCCGAAGCCTTGGCGCGCAACCGTGCCAAGGTAATCGAATTCTACAATATGCGCCGTCGCGAAACGCTCTCGAAAGAGCCTAATGCCGCCCATCGAGCCATTGCCGAGTTGGAGAGATGGTTTGATGTCGAGGTGGTTACGCAGAATGTTGATAATCTGCACGAACGTGCTGGTTCGACCCACGTAACGCATCTGCACGGCGAGCTGACCAAACTGCGTAGTACGGCCAATCCCGACTTGATATACGATATAGAGGGTTGGGAACAGACGCTCGATGCGCGAGCCGAAGATGGGTCATATCTGCGTCCGCATATCGTCTTCTTCGGTGAGTCTGTGCCAATGTTCGACCGAGCAACAAGGATTATCGAAAAGGCTGATATAGTGATAGTTGTGGGCACTTCACTGGCGGTCTATCCTGCCGCATCG
>JAZOMS010000116.1:0-5644 GCA_045654145.1 Alistipes sp.
TGCCGAACGCATCGGTATCTACGGTTGGAGCTATGGTGGCTTTATGGCGTTGGGTGCGGCATTGCGTGGTGGCGATCTGTTCAAAATGGCTATTGCAGTTGCACCCGTAACCTCGTGGCGCTATTACGACTCGGTCTATACGGAGGTTTATAACGGTCTGCCTCAGCAGAATGCGTCGGGCTACGACGATAATTCACCCATCAATTTTGCCGAGGGGTTGTCGCCCCGTACCTCGCTACTGATCATTCACGGCACGGGCGACGATAATGTCCATTTCCAGAATACGGTCGAGATGGTGCGCGCACTGAATCGTGCGGGCAAGCAGTTCGATCTGGCGATCTACCCCGATGATAATCACTCGATGGTACCTGCGGGTCGCATCCACGTGCGTGAACGTATGGTGCGCTACACGTTAGAGAATCTCTAAACCGTCGAGATCAATCACTAATGGCCGCCCGTCGAGTACCACTCGCGCGCGGCCATTCTCATATTCGAAGGCGTCGTCGTAGCGCAGTGCTACCACCTCGCAACCGTAGGTGTCAATGTAGCCCCAGCGCTCATCGGCACGTGCCACAATGCGGTGGTCAGAGCACTTGCCCAAGTAGTCGTAGTGGCGACTTATGCGTCGTCCGAGCGAGTCGTAGAGCGCCCAGCCACGCATATTGTGGACAATTGCGATGTTGTAGTCGGCTGACCAATCGATGTCGCTATGTTCGGGCGATATGATGTAGTCGCCTTGCTTGTTGATCAATCCCGTGCCATTGTCAGTGGTAACGACGGCACGCCCTTCGTGGAATGGTTCGACGTGGGTGAATTGTGGGGCGATGACAATGTTGTTCAACATATCAAGGTAGCCGTATAGCTCTCCCTCGCGAAATGCTATGCGATCCTCCGAAATGATCCCGATCCAGTCGCGGTTGGAGAAATCGATCCCATTGAGCAGCTTGCGTGTGATGAGGCGTAGGCTGTCGTTCGATGGTTTTGTAGGACGCACCTTTGCCTCGCCAACGATAGCTCTCAAATGTTCACAAAGTTCGTGGCGATCGGCTGAACTAAGTAGTTTATCAACAGATGGATAGTTGGCGTTGGGTATTGCCGTTTGCAGAATCTTATAGGTGATCTCGACGATCGCACGATGGTCGTCCGACGATGCCTCGATGCGCCCGTGATGTAGCCCGCAGAGAGTCATACCGCCATCAGAGCGAACGATTATGCGCGAGGGCGATAGGGCACGGTGCGAGAAGGGGATCTCGGCTAATGCCTCGGCTGTTGCAACCCATTCGGCAGCCAATCTGCGAGCCTGTTTTGCACTCACTCGGCTCCTTAGAATCTGATCAAGTGATTCGCCTTCGGGCACGATCTCGACCACGATGTCGCTCTGTTGTGATCCTACGCGCAACTCGCTGTGCATCAGTCGATAGTCGACCAATAGTGGCGAATAGATTCGTTTCAATGCTGCGGATAGTCGAGTCGCATCGTGTGTAGCCGATTGTGAGATTGGACAACAGATACGGCAGGGCGTGTCCTTCCATCGTGCATCGAATTCTATAAAACGGCTCGATGTATGCATACGAGGCACTCCCTCTGCTCCGAGAGAGAGTCGAATGCCTTGCATATTTCCGTAGGCCCGATAGTCTGCCACGGCTGTGAGATAGTCGTTTATTGAGTGTATCATCATTACATTACGTTTAGGCTGATTGAACCTATGTTCATCATTGCAATGACCTCGGCAGCCGAGGCATTGAAGCACATTCCGCGATAGCAACCGCTCGCCCTCTCGCCACGTAACGAGGCGATTGCCGACGAGTAGCGTGAGGGCATCTCGCTGGAACATTCGTAGAGTAGGCGTGCGTAGTAGTTGCCACTCAGCTCGTCAATCGAACGAGGAAAAATCACCGAGTGCTTATTCTCAGTTGAGGCGAGGTGTATGTTGATTAGCAGTGCATTGCCATCAGCTGTCGCACAACTGCGCAAGCGATCGCTGATCTCTGCAATGTCGGCGTGGTCGCCATCTGAGGCCTCTCCGTCGGTGATGTTGAAGATCGTGGGAGGGTAGCTCCGTGCATTTTCGGGTCGAGAGCACCACTCTTCGACCATCTCCGAGGCTTCGAGCAGAGCCTCGAACATCGGTGTCGATCCTTCGGCCGAAGGTGTTACCCAACGTGGTAGTGTAAAACCGTTGCGCGACGGCTCGAAGTGAGCCAGCTGTTCGAATTCGTTGATAGGGATAAAGCCCTTGCGCTCATTCACAATGGGTTGCAATGCGTCGCCAGCGTAGCCTATCAGCGCCACATCGAAATAGTTTCGCACTCCGTCGCTACGTCGAGCACGACAAAGCAGTTCGAAAATCAGACGGTTGGTAACTTCGGCCAATGCCTCAGCCTTGGTTGTTAGTCGTGAATTGAATGTGATAGGCTCGGCCATCGATCCCGAACGGTCGAGCAGAATTATGAACGCAGTGCGATTGCGGCTGTTGATGGTTGAGTTGTATTTCATTGTTTGGGTCTAGGTTTGTGTTGGCGAAAATAGAACAATTTTCTCGATTACTTGATCTATCGAGGTGAAAATGTGCAGTTTTGTTCGAAAATTTAGCTACGCAGGTCGTATGAATATTGTATTTTCGTGTAAATTATTGTATTTTTTTGACTTTTAGGTCGAAGGTCTGTTCGGAAAAATGTACCTTTGCATATCAAAATATAGAATGAAAATGGAAGATAGACGATTGCAATCAGTAGGACGTTTGTTAGAGGTGCTCGATGAGTTGCGCGAGAAGTGTCCGTGGGATCGTAAGCAGACCTTCGAGTCGTTGCGTAGCAATACGATCGAGGAGGCTTATGAGCTGGTTGATGCCATCACCGACGGTGATATGGATAATGTGAAGGAGGAGATTGGCGACCTGCTGCTGCACGTGGCGTTCTACTCGAAGATGGGCGACGAGCAGGGGCTGTTCGACATCGGTACGGTGGCTGATGCGCTGTGCGATAAGTTGATCTACCGCCATCCGCACGTCTTTGGCGACATCCACGCAGATACGCCCGAGGAGGTCAAGCAGAATTGGGAACTGCTCAAATTGCGCAAAAAGAAGCGTGAAGGTGGTCTGCTGAGTGGCGTTCCTCGCAGTCTGCCCTCGATGGTCAAGGCGTTCCGTGTGGGCGAGAAGGCGGCCTCGGTAGGCTTCGATTGGGAGTGCCGAGAGGATGTCTGGGCGAAGGTTCAGGAGGAGATAGGCGAGGTGCAGACGGAGATCGACAAGAAGGATCACGAGGCATTGGAGGGTGAGTTTGGCGATCTGTTCTTTGCGCTGATCAACGCTTCGCGCCTCTATGGCATCGACCCTGAGCAGGCGTTGGAACGCACCAATCGCAAGTTCATTCAGCGCTTTGGGGCAATCGAGCAAGGGGCGGCCGAGCAGGGTCGTGAATTGGGCGATTTGACGCTTGATGAGATGGAACAACTGTGGCAAGCAGCCAAAAAAATGTAGCTAAAAGTCAAAAAGTTGCGCTAAAATTTGCTATATATATAAATATGTACTAAATTTGCGGCAGTAAATGAGATCGAAGAGGGGACGAGAGTCCCCTCGTTTCGTAAATATATCCCAAGTGGCAGAGCGATTTTAGAGGGTAATAGGGCAGTCTGCCGTGGATAAGCAGTTGGATTTTTTTAAGATAAAAGTTGAAATATCAATGATTGATTGCAGTAAAATAGTTGAGATTGCCACGCAGTTGCTCGCTGAGAGCGATATGTTCGTGGTGGAATGTACGTGTAACACTGCCAATGAGGTGGAGCTGATTATCGATAGCGATACATCGGTAGCCATCGATGCGTGTGTCAAGTTGAGCCACGCCATCAATGAGCAGTTTGATCGCGACGTGGAGGATTTCTCGTTGATGGTTGCCTCGGCAGGCATCGGCTCGCCGTTGAAGGTCTATCGCCAATATCAGAAGCTCATCGGTCGTCCCGTTGAGGTGCTGTTGGTTTGCGGTACCAAGATTCTGGCAACACTCTCGGAGGCGACACCCGAGTCGATCACCCTCTCGTATGAGGAGAAGCAGACGGTTGAGGGCAAGAAACGTAAGCAGCTAGTTACGGTAGTCAATAGCTATCCGCTGACTGAGGTTAAGTGGACCAAAGAGCATCTCGATTATAAATAGTAACAAAAAATATAAAACACGAAAACAAGATGGACAATCTGAATCTTATTAGCAACTTTGCTGAGTTCAAAGAGCTTAAAAACATCGACAAGAGCACGATGATCGGCGTGCTGGAAGATGTATTCCGCCACGCATTGCAGAAGCAGTATGAGACGGACGAGAATTTCGACGTGATCATCAACCCCGAGAAGGGCGACCTTGAAATCTGGCGCAACCGTACTGTTGTGGCTGATGACGAGGTGGAGAACCCCAATATGCAGATCTCGGTGAGCGAGGCTAAGCAGATCGACCCCACATACGAGGTGGGCGATGAGTATGCTGACGAGATCAAACTCAACTCGTTTGGTCGTCGTACTGTTCTGTCGTTGCGTCAGAATCTGGCTTCGCGCATCCTCGACTTGGAGAAGGCTAACCTCTACGAGAAGTACTCGGAGAAGGTGGGCGAGATCATTACCGGCGAGGTTTATCAGGTTTGGAAGAAGGAGGTATTGGTGCTCGACGACGAGGAGAACGAGTTGCTGTTGCCCAAGAGCGAGCAGATCCCCAGCGACTTCTTCCGCAAGGGCGACACTATCCGCGCTATCGTTTCGCGTGTGGAGATGATCAACGGCACTCCGAAGATCATTCTGTCGCGTACGGCTAACGAATTCTTGGAGCGTCTGTTCGAGCAGGAGGTTCCTGAGATCTTCGATGGTCTGATCACCATCAAGAAGATCGTTCGTATCCCTGGTGAGCGTGCTAAGGTGGCTGTTGAGTCGTATGACGATCGTATCGACCCCGTAGGTGCTTGCGTAGGTGTCAAGGGTTCGCGTATCTACTCGGTGGTTAAGGAGTTGCGCAACGAGAATATCGACGTGGTGAACTTCACGACCAACACCCAGCTGATGATCCAGCGTGCGCTGAATCCTGCTAAGATTTCGACTATTACAATCGACGAGGAGAGCAAGACCGCATCGGTATATTTGAAGCCCGATCAGGTATCGTTGGCTATCGGTAAGGGTGGTCTGAACATCCGTTTGGCTAAGATGCTGACGGGCTACGATGTTGACGTTTACCGTGAGGTTGAGGAGGAAGATGTTGACTTGAAGGAGTTTGCTGACGAGATCGAGCCTTGGATTATTGATGCTTTGAAGGGTATCGGTTGCGATACTGCAAAGAGCGTCATCGCACTGCCTATCGACGAGTTGGCTCGCCGTGCTGATTTGGAGGAGGATACCGCTAAGGAGGTGGTAGCAATTCTCCGCGCTGAATTTGAATAAATGGAAGATTTACGAAAGCTAAATCTTTGCAGTAAACTATCAATTTTTAATTTTGTAAATCTTTTAACAGAACAGTATGTCAAACGAACGTAAACTTAGACTCAATCAAGTTGCGAGAGAGTTCAAAGTTGGAGTAAGCAGCATAGCCGATTTCCTCGAAAAGAAGGGCATCAAGATCGACCGCACGCCTAACACGCTGATCGATCAGCAGATGTACACCCTGCTCGAAAAGGA
>JAZOMS010000117.1:0-4281 GCA_045654145.1 Alistipes sp.
CCACAGGGGCGAGAAGTTGGCTCCCACGCCCAACACGCCTGCCAACGCAACCGCCACCGTCGTCAGTGCAAACTTACGCAACGCCTCCTCACGCACCGCCTCAACAAGCAGTGCGATCCACATCGCACCCATCACCAGCACGAAGTAGTAGGTGATCTGAGGGTGTCCAGCGCCCACCTGCAACGCCGTAAAGAGAGCCGTCAGTGCTACACCCGTCCAGCGATTGCGCTTGAACGAGTACCACACCGCCCCGACCATCAGCGGAGCATAGACCAGTGCCCACATTTTGGTGATGTGTCCTGCGCTGATAATCAGGAAGAAGTAGGTCGAGAGTCCATAACCCAACGCTCCCACAACTGACGGCCAACGGCGCACCCTCATCATCAGCAACATCGCCCAAAAAGCGACCATTGCAAAAAAGACAAACGAGGCGGGCTGGTCGATCACCTTAACCACCTGAGCCACCGAGTGCTTGATCCACTCCGAGGGGTAGTAGGTATTGATCAGATACGAAGGCATACCGCCGAACATACGCCCCGTCCATTGGGGATCCTCGCCATAACGTTCGCGCGAGTCGAGAATGTCGCTGGTCATACCTTGGTACTGTTGCACATCGTGTTGCGCCAGCACGCGCCCCTCGAACTGAGGAGCAAAATAGACCGCCGCAACCACAAAGAAGAGCGCCACGGGAGCTACCCAACGGAGCACCCAAGAGGCTATTTTCGAGCTATTCATCATTCGAAACATTTAATATCAAACTGCAAAGTAACGAAAAATTGTTGGACAAGCGTGCCTCGTTCCCGAAAAATAAGCGTATATTTGCACATAAAAACATTTTAGAGCCCCTTCACTATGGATACACTCACAGCAATCCGACGCCCCATCGAGTCAGATCTGGAACAATACGAACTGTTCGTTCGACGCTTTTTCAATGCCGAAACCGAGCCTCTGCGTTCAATTCTCGAATACGTGATCTCGAATCGCGGCAAGGGCGTGCGCCCAATGCTCGTGCTGCTCGCAGCAGGTATGCTCGCCCGCAATCCCCAAGCGGGAGCGTCGCACCGAACACTGCTCGCAGCTTCGATCGTCGAGATGCTGCACACCGCTTCGCTCATCCACGACGATGTGATCGACGAGTCGAACCTGCGCCGTGGCAAGCCCTCGGTCAATGCTATGTGGCAGTCGCGCAACGCCGTTCTGGTGGGCGACTACATCTTGGCAAAGACCTTCTCGAACGGTATGCATAGCGGTCAGTATGACATTGTTACCCACGTGATTGGAGCTATTGGCGAACTGTGCGAGGGCGAACTGATGCAGAGCGCCCACAGCCGCGCACTCGATATGACACGCGACTCGTACCTCGATGTGATCTACAAGAAGACCGCCACACTGCTGGGCATCAGTTCGTCGGTGGGTGCGCTGACCGTCGGTGCCACGTCGCAGCAGGTTGCCGAGATGCGTCGCTTTGGCGACTGTATCGGTATGGCGTTCCAGATCAAGGACGACATTCTGGACTATACGCCCGACGCCGAGACGGGCAAACCCTCGGGCAACGACCTGCTCGAACATAAGATCACGCTGCCAATGCTCTGCGTTTTGGAGGAGTGCTCTGATGAGGAGCGCAAGCAGATCATCGAGCAGATTCGCAACTGCACAACTCAGGAACAGAGTGTGGCGTTGCAGGAGATGGTTGCCGAGCGAGGGGGCATCGAGGCTGCCGAGCGCACGATGCGCCAATACATCGAGAGCGCCACACGCATTCTGTCGCACTATCCGCAGTCGGCTTACCGCGATTCGCTGATGACCCTCTGCGCCTACATCGGCGAGAGAAATAAATAATATAAAAGCCACACAACTTAAAGATTATGAAGAAGTTCGTACTTATAATCTGTTTGTTATTTGCCACAGAGCTATGTTTCGGGCAATCAATGGATATTAATCTTGACGCGATTGTTCTTAAAAAGCATTCTGAGTTGAATAAAGGAGACACCATAGCCATTTCTCGAATTTTTATGTCGGCAGATGGTGAAATTGAGTGTGAAATAAAAGGAGATAAACGCATATCATATGTGTCCTCGACAAGATTGAAGAATGATTTACAATTCGTAATAAATAACATCAGTGATTTTTGGAAAGTACATATTGCCACTGATGTTATGTCAATAATAGACGGAAATGGAGATCAATCAGAACTTAGACACGAAATGGAATTGGATGCGCTCCGATTTATTCAAGTCATTAAGGAAAATGGATTAGTGCTTGATGATCCGATGTTAGAGAACTATATATATGGGTTAGTAAACAAGATATTACCTCTTGATTTATTGCATTATAGTCCTTATAACATAAATATCATAATCCAACAAAATCCCGAATTGAATGCTTTTTGCTACCCAAATGGTACTATCGTTGTTAATACGGGTTTATTAGCGAATTTGCACTCTGAAGATGAGTTAGTTGCTATATTAAGCCACGAAATATCCCATTTTGTATTAGATCATTCAGTACAAAATGTCATTGCTGCAATAGAAAGACAAAAGAGGGCGGAATTTTGGGCAGCTTTTGCGACAGGATTAGCTGCTGTTGCAGAAGGAGTGATTATGGCGAAGAATGAGTATTATATACCCGGAGCTATTACTACTAGTGTTGCCGCTGCATCTGCTGCTATTGCGTCTGATGCTGTTGATAGATTGGGTATGAAATACAATCACAACCAAGAATATGAAGCGGATGGTCTTGCAAAAGAGATATTGCAGATCCTCGGCTACAATGATAGTGCATTAGCAACGGCATTAAAACGAATTGCTAATGATTTAAAAACCGAAGGATATGGTTATGCATTATTACTTGATTCGAAGTCTCATCCATCTCTCAAATCAAGAATTGATAAACAAGGAACGCCAGACTCCTCGATTGAAAAAGATTATGAGCAAATGGTTTCATTTGCTGTTACTAATACAGCTAAATTCAAGTTTGAAAATCGACGTTTCAAGCAGTGTATGGCATTGGTCGCACAGAACATTGTAAATGGCGTAGGGACGGTCGATGACTATATGCTCTATGCAAGATGTTTGTTGGCTTTTGAAAATACACCCGAATCAAATGCGCAAATTCTTGAATTGCTAGAAAAAGCCAAAGTTATTGACCCATTGCGTCATAACATTAACATTGACAAAACTGAGATTTTGGTTTATTTGCGTTTAAAGCAGTATGACAAAGCGCAAGCCCTTTTGAGTGCATATAAAGAGAGAATCGCCTCGATGAGCGAAGAGTTTAAGCACGTTATATTCTTCGAACAAGAGTATAATTGGGCGACAAATATGATTATGAAGATCAAAGCAATGTCAATCTAAAAAAATTAGATAGCACAAAAAAAGAGCGGGATAAACAAAAAAATCTGCGTGAATTGAATAATTTTGTTCTGATTCGAGAGCCATTTCCGAAAAAATGCGCTAAATTTGTAGGACTTAGTCCACACAACGACTAAAAAATTAACAATCTAAACAATAACTATTTCGCTATGGAAAAACAGAAAAGTAACGTGTTGGCCATCGTGGTGATGATCCTGCTCTTCGGTATGATCTCATTCGTAACCAACCTCGCTTCGCCTATGGGCGACGTGCTCAAACACCAATTCGGTGTGGCTAACTGGATGGGTACATTGGGCGTTTTCGCTAACTTCATCGCTTATGCCGTGATGGGTATCCCCGCCGGCAATATGCTCTCGAAGTTCGGCTACAAGAAGACCGCACTGATCGCTATCTCGGTAGGTTTCATCGGCGTCGGCATCCAGACTATCTCGGGCTTTGCCGAGAGCTTTGGTGTCTATCTGCTCGGCGCTTTCGTAGCAGGTTTCTCGATGTGTATGCTCAACATCGTTGTTAACCCGATGCTCAACAAGCTCGGTGGTGGCGGTAACAAGGGCAACCAGCTGATCCAGATCGGAGGCTCGTTCAACTCGTTGATGGGTACGGCTGTGATCGTGCTGACAGGTCTGCTGATCCCCAACATTGCTGAGGCTCAGATTAGCGACGTGAATGGTCTGATGTACACCGCATTGGCAATCTTTGCGCTGGCATTCATCGTGGTTTCGTGCACCGCAATCCCCGAGAACGCTCCCGTAGCTGCGGCTAAGGAGGAGGATTCGAAGATCGGTCCGATGTCGTTCCGCCACTTTGTGCTGGGCGCAGTTGCTATCTTCATTTATGTAGGTGTCGAGGTTGGTATTCCCAACGTGTTGCAGAAGTGGCTGAACGAGGTTTCGACAACCGCTATCGCAGG
>JAZOMS010000118.1:0-1748 GCA_045654145.1 Alistipes sp.
ACCGCCCCAGCCACAGAACTTGGAGAAATACAAAAAACAACCAAAAAGCCACACTCTCGCGCGGGTGTGGCTTTAATTTTGAATCTTGAATTATGAATTAAACAAAACCACGCCCGAAAGCGTGGTTCTGTTGTTACTCGCTACAAATCGTGCGACAGTGGAGCAGGAACGGTGGACGAGGTATCGAAATCGCCCCAACGCTCAGCGATCGAATCGAGCGTTGCCAACAATTCGGGAATATCGAACAGCGTAACCAACTTCAAGCGCGTCGATTTGAAATCGGGCAGACCCTTAAAGTAGTTCGACAGGTGGCGACGCATCTCCAAAACACCCACGTGCTCGCCCTTCACCTCAACCGATTTGAGCAGGTGGTGCTTAGCAATCTCAACTCGCTCGATAACTGATGGTTGCGGCAACTTTTCGCCCGTCGAGAGATAGTGGCGCACCTCGCGGAAAATCCACGGACGACCATACGTCGCACGACCAATCATCACGCCATCTACACCCCACTTATCGAATGCCTCGGCAGCCGACTCAGCCGAGTCGATATCGCCATTGCCAATAATCGGGATCTGAATCAGCGGATTGTTCTTCACCTTGCCGATCAGCGACCAATCGGCACGCCCCGTGTACATCTGTGCGCGGGTGCGACCGTGAATCGTAAGTGCTGCGATACCAACATCTTGCAGACGCAGTGCAATATCTTCAATATTGCGATTGTCGTCGTCCCATCCCAAGCGGGTCTTGACCGTTACGGGAGTCTTCACTGCCTGCCCAATCTGGCGGGTCATCTCGACCATCAGAGGCACATCGCGCATCATACCGCTACCCGCACCACGCGAGGCGATCTTCTTCACAGGACAGCCAAAATTGATGTCGATAATATCGGGACCTGCCGCCTCGGCCATACGTGCAGCCTCGACCATAGGCTCGATCAGGTGGCCATAGATCTGGATGCCGACGGGGCGCTCCTCCTCGGCAATATTGAGTTTGGCGAGCGACTTGGCTGCATCGCGAATCAGTCCATCGGACGAAATAAACTCGGTATAGACCACATCAGCACCAAAGCGCTTACACATATAGCGAAACGAAGGATCGGTAACATCCTCCATCGGCGCAAGAAATAGGGGCTTGTCGCCCAACTCGATATCGGCAATTTTCATCTGTTTGCGTGTTTTTTTGACGGCGCAAAGATAGCGATAAAAAATGAGATCGGATCACTTGCCGACGCTTTTCGTGCGTGCAGGTGATCCGATCGTATTGCAAAATGTGAGCTGTGCTCAGCTAAATGCGGCAATACTTGCTACGAGCAACAAAGTGCGGATTGTTCAGCTGCTCCTTGTTATAGGCAAGGTGCTTGCCACTATCGATAGCGATCGTCGAGCCACCAGCCTCCGCCAAAATCAGTTCGCCTGCCGCCGTGTCCCATTCGTAGGTGTTCGACGTGCGCACGTAGTAATCAACCGCACCCTCGGCCAGCATACAGAACTTATACGAACTGCCCTGCTCGACAACCTCAACATCGGGTATGCACGCACGAATGGCATCGATATGGGCAAACGTTTCGGGGGTATTATGCGAGCGACTGAGGGCAATACGCATCGGCTCGTTGCCCTTCGTAGCCATAGGTAACGAAATCAACCCCTCGCCGATCGAAGTATAGTCAGCCTCAGAGGTAGCCGATGCCACGACGTTCTCCTTGTCGTAGGCTCCACCACCCTTCACCGCCATAAACATACGACTGATAT
>JAZOMS010000119.1:0-2086 GCA_045654145.1 Alistipes sp.
TGCTCGGTTTGGAGCGGTGTACGGGCGCGCCACGAGAGTCCGATGCGTGCCGCAACACGAAAGACGTGAGTATCGACAGGCATCACAAATTTGTTGTAAATAACTGCTCCAACGACATTTGCGGTCTTACGCCCCACGCCAGGCAGGCGTTGCAGCTCGTTGATATCGTCGGGTACTACACCTTCAAATTCGCTGACCAACATACGTGCCATTGCAGCCAGATTCTTCGCCTTGTTGTTGGGATATGAGATGCTTCGTATGTAGGCATAGATCTCCTCTGCCGTCGCCTCAGCCATCGTCTGCGGGGTTGGAAATCGCTCGAATAGTGCGGGGGTGGTCATATTGACACGTTTGTCGGTGCATTGTGCCGAAAGAATCACAGCTACCAGCAGTTCGTATGGCGACGAGTAGTTCAGTTCGGTTTCGACCTGCGGCATATTCTCCGCAAACCAACCGAGCACGCCTTTGTATCGCTCTTTGAGGGTCATTGTCTTTGCGCTTTGGTATTATGCTAATGCTCTGAGTTTAGCGAATTTAGCCAGCAGACTCTTCTGTCCTATCTTCGGGTCGTCGAAACGTACGGTGATCTTCATATCCTGCGATGCCGGCTCGACACCGAGCACCACGCCCGTACCGAATGTGGGGTGCTCAACACGCATTCCTGCGTTGATATTGGTGGCGCTGGCTCCACTCACGCCTGATGTATTCGAAGAGCTCGGTGTGTTCGAAATTCGACGCAAATTTGTGGGGCGTGCAGGCTCAACGACCATCGACGGGCGAGGGCGCTGTTCGCCACGTTCGGAGCGAGGCTCATAACCCCCTCGTTGGGGTTGTGCACCGTTCTTGTAACGGTAGTCAAAACGCTGTCGAAGTTGCTCAATGGCAGTAGGTTGATCGCCGCGATCGACTCGGCGCTCCTCCTCCAAATCAAACGCCACATCGAGGTGTCGACGATCGATTTCGCCCAAAAAACGGCTCGGTCGGCAGAACTCCATCGAGCCCCACTTGAATCGCGTTTCGGAGAACGATAGCACCGCCTTGCATTTGGCTCGCGTCAGTGCCACATAGAACAGGCGACGCTCCTCCTCGATACCCTCCATCGACTCGACGGCACGCTGCGACGGAAAGAGGTCGTCCTCCATTCCGTCAATGTATACATACTTGAATTCCAATCCCTTAGCCGCGTGAACGGTCATCAACGTAACCTTGTTTCGGTCGACGGGATCGTCCTTGCCCATATCGGCCAGGCGCATTACGTTCTGCAACCATTCGTCGATCGTTGCCTCGCCTTCGCCCTCGTCCAATTCGCCGTTGCGAAGTTGCGCATCGCGCTGTTCCTTAAATAGTTGCATTGTGTTCAACAGCTCCTCGATATTGTCCAGCGCGCTGGTCGATTCGGGCGACGGCGACATACGGAACACGCCGATGATGCCCGAACGGGTTGCAATCTCCAAACCCAACTCGTAGAGACTCTTCTCGGTGCGTGCCAAAGACAGCTCGCGGATCAACTGCACAAACTCGCTCACCTTTTTGGCAATCAGGCGGTTAGCGGGGTCGATTTCGGGCTGTGCGAGCAACGAATCGACAGCCTCCCACATACTTTTGCCCTCCGACGCCGCCAACGCAGCGATCTTCGCAACGGTCGCCTCGCCAATTCCTCGCGCGGGATAGTTCACAATGCGACGGAAAGCCTCGTCGTCTAACGGATTGACAACCAGACGAATATATGCCAAAAGGTCCTTGATCTCCTTGTGGTCGTAGAACGAATTGCCCTTGTAGATTCGGTAGGGGATACCGCGACGGCGCATCGCCTCCTCGACCACAAGCGACTGAGCATTAGTGCGATACAACACCGCAGCCTCGCTCCACTCGTCGCCCTCGTCGAGCACCGTGCGACGCAGATCGTCTGCCATCAGTTCCGCCTCTTCGCGGTCGGTGTATGATTTGATGACGCGGATCTTTTCGCCCACTGCGCCTGCCGAAAAGCACTCCTTATCCAGTCGATTCGAGTTGCGCGCGATAACGCTATTTGCCGCATTTACAATGGTTTGTGTCGAGCGATAGTTCTGCTCCAACTTGAAGACCT
>JAZOMS010000120.1:0-4119 GCA_045654145.1 Alistipes sp.
CGAACTGTAGTTGCGCGCTCCGTCAGCGTTCTTGCCAATCTTGACTAGTCCGCGGTAGGAGTTTTGGCTCTTGCCTGCGGAGATACCTTTGGATATGATAGTGCTGCGGGTGTTCTTGCCTATGTGAATCATCTTCGTGCCCGTGTCGGCCTGCTGGAAGTTGTTGGTCATCGCCACCGAGTAGAACTCCGCCACGCTGTTGTCGCCCGCGAGAATACAACTCGGATATTTCCACGTGATTGCCGAGCCTGTTTCGACCTGAGTCCACGACAGACGAGCATTGTCGCCCTTGCAGATACCACGCTTGGTTACGAAGTTATATATACCGCCTCGACCCTCCTTATCTCCTGGATACCAATTCTGTACGGTCGAATACTTCACTTCGGCATCTTTCAGTACAACTATCTCTACGACGGCTGCGTGTAGCTGATTTTCATCACGTTGCGGAGCGGTGCAACCTTCGAGATAACTCACATACGACCCCTCGTCAGCCACGATCAACGTACGCTCGAACTGACCCGTTCCTGCCGCATTGATACGGAAGTAGGTGCTCAACTCCATCGGGCAGCGCACCCCTTTGGGAATGTAGCAGAACGAGCCGTCCGAGAATACCGCAGCGTTCAATGCCGTGAAGAAGTTGTCAGCGTAAGGCACCACGCTACCCAGATACTTGCGCACCAATTCGGGGTAGTCGCGTACGGCCTCGCTGATCGAGCAGAATATGATGCCCTTCTCGGCCAGCACCTCCTTGAAAGTGGTCTTGACCGAAACCGAGTCCATCACTGCGTCGACTGCCACGCCCGACAGCGCCATCTGCTCTTCGAGCGGAATACCCAATTTGTCGAACGTACGACGCAATTCGGGATCGACCTCGTCCATCGAGTTCAATTTGGGCTTGGTGCGCGGTGCGGCGTAGTAGATGATATCTTGATAGTCGATTTCGGGAATATCGAGGTGAGCCCACGTGGGCATCGACATTGTGAGCCAATGGTGGTAGGCCTTCAAGCGATAGGCCGTAAGCCATTCAGGCTCACCCTTTTTCTGCGAGATGAGTCGCACGACATCTTCGTTCAGACCGCGCGGAATTGTTTCGGTCTCGATGTCGGTTGTGAAACCATATTTATATTCATTGCCGAGGTCGGCAATTATCTTATCTCTCTCTTCCATTTATGTATGCTCGTTGTAATCTACAAAGATATGAATTTACCTCCAAAACTACAAATTTTGCGCCCTCTTTCCGCACTATGATCGTATAAAACTGAAAAACGGATAACCCGCGCAAGGTTATCCGTTTTCGATGTAGTTTGTTGTAGAGTTTTCTTACTCGATCTTTTTCCAATAGCGCGAGAGCGAGATAGGACCCAACGAACCCTTCACGCGGAGAGTCTTGGCGTCGTCGAACGAGCACTCGACCTTGTAGATCTTGCCGTTGATGGGCTTGTAGACCTTGCCGCCGCTCCACGCCTGCTTCTTCTCGTCGTAGCGAATGCCATAGACGATAACTACTTGATCAGCGGGTACTTTGCGCAGTTCAGGATTGGGATTCTTCACGTCCAGCTTGCGCGAGCCGTCAGCGTTGTTAGGCTCCGAAAGCCAGATGATCTGACCTTGATACGAGCCGTCAGCACACTTGGTGAAACGTACTTTCGATTGGCGACCCTCCTCTTCAACTTGATAGACGCCGATGATTTTGTCGGCTGCGGTTTGTGCGAACGAGTTGAACGCGAGGAAGAGAGCAATTGCACAAAGGCTCAGTTTAAGAGTGTTTTTCATAGCTTTAATTTGATTAATTTCGGGACAAATATACAAATATTTCGGAAGTTTGGCACAATTTGATCTTAAAATATGCATCTTGGCTCGATTGCGGTTGTGCGAAAAAATCGCTACCTTTGTCTGAAAGAACACTAAGTAATTATGGCATTAGAGATCGAGCGTAAATTTTTGGTTGTGGGTGATTATAAGTCGTCAGCCATCTCGTGCGAGCGTATTGCGCAGGGATATTTATCGTCGGGCGGAGGATGCACCGTTCGTGTTCGTGTTCGTGGCGACCGAGGCTATCTGACCATTAAGGGACCAAGTGCCGATGGCATTAGTCGTAGCGAGTGGGAGTATGAGGTGCCTGCACGCGAGGCGCTCGAAATGCTTACGTTGTGCCGTGGCGGAGTAATCGATAAGTATCGCTATCTTGTTCCGTTTGAGGGACATATCTTCGAGGTCGATGAGTTCTATGGCGACAACGAGGGGTTGACCGTTGCAGAGGTCGAACTGATGTCGATTGAAGAAGTGTTTGCTCGTCCCGAGTGGTTGGGCGAGGAGGTTACGGGCGATCCGCGCTACTACAATTCGCATCTTGCCCGCAATCCTTTCTGTAATTGGTAACCTGCGCGAGCATAATGTGTTGTATTTTAAACCAAAGGACCTATCCGATAACTTCGGGTGGGTCTTTTGCTGTTTATTTATTGTTCGAGAGAGCTCTAAAATCTACCTATTTATTTGGTTTTAACCATAAGTTTTATTATTTTTGTGTTGCTTATGGGCATAGCCTTTAAGTAGACATATTAATAATGAAAGTGTTTTCGCTTTTGTCCTAATTCGAAAATGTGGAAGTTTTCAATGTAGCAGGACGGAGTGCAACGCTCATTACTTGTTTAGCTATGTGGTGTGCATTTTGTGCAATATCTCATACTATTCAGGTGTGGGGTATTGCGTCGTTTATTGCTACATGGGTCTTTCCACAACCTTCGAATTGGTAAACGAAATCAGCTCCACACTTTCTGTTTTTTATACTAACCATTCAAGTCGGAGCTGTTTGGATCGTTGTTTCTAAATTTATGAGGAAATCATTACTTTTAATGGCAATTATGTTGTTGTCATTGTCTTCTGTGTCAGCCAAACGAGTTGGTGTTTATTGTTTTTTTGAAAATACGGGTCAGCAACTGTATGAGGACGACAAAGTGCAAGTTGTGACGATGTGTGTCGATAATGAAATGAAGGTTGCTATCCAAAACAAAACGTCTGAGATTATATACATCGACAAAGCTAATAGTTTTGTATACATTAATGGAACTCCGATATCATTGTTTTCTAACTCGGTAACGACAACGAGTACTGCTGAATCTGGCGGAACAGCATTTAATATGGGCGGCGCGGCTCGTGCTCTTGGTCTTGGAGGCCCTTTGGGCGCCTTGATGGGTGCTACAACGGTAAGTGGAGGAACAACAACATCGAATACAACTGTTGTGTATGAGCAACGTGTATTGGCAATTGCCCCTAATTCTGCTGAAATAATGTATACATGCAAAGTGGAGTTGAAACCTGCTGTTATTGATAAAGGTTCAGAATGGGGGCTTTTTAAATGTGGTCGTAATGGCAAGTTTATAGATTCGCGTACTGGTCGCTCTGAAAAATTTAAAATTGGAATGCAAAGAGCTTATAATCAATACGAAACGCCATTTGAAGTAAAATTTGTAACGACATATTCTACCGACGAAAATTTCTCAGAGAAGCAATTAGTTTCAGTTGACCACTATATTAGCGATATTGTTATTGATCATAGAAGAATGATGAAGAAGAAAAAGTTAAATGTGCCATATTGTGAGCCATATTTAGCAACTGGTCGAGAGTATTATACCTTTGTTACAGGTTCAGCTCCATGGTTGGCAATAGGTTCGGGAGTAGCTGTTATGGTTGCGATTGGAGGTGGCGCAGCTTTAGCGTTAGTTGCGGTTGTTTCGTTATAGAATTTCTTCGTTAGATATAAAACTTATATAAAAAACCCCGATCTCGCAACCGAGATCGGGATTTTTGTTTAAGCGTACTCGCTCCGAATTACTTAACCTTACCAGCCGAACCCAGAACGTTCTCGCACTTGTGCATATAGAGCTTCTTCAACTCGTCGCGAGCGGGACCCAAGTACTTGCGGGGGTCGAACTCAGCCGGGTTGTCAACGAAGATCTTGCGAACAGCAGCGGTCATAGCCAGACGGCCGTCCGAGTCGATGTTGATCTTGCACACTGCGCTCTTAGCAGCCTTGCGCAGCTGCTCCTCGGGAATACCTACTGCATCCTTCAAAGCACCACCGTGAGTGTTGATAATCTTCACGTACTCCTGAGGAACTGA
>JAZOMS010000121.1:0-3851 GCA_045654145.1 Alistipes sp.
GGAGCCTGCGAGAGTCGCACAATAGCTGCAATGGGGTAGTGCAGATTGCGGTAGCAGGGTGTTTTGCCACTCCAAGGCGAGCCGTAAGCCATTGCGGTCGAGCGAATTATTGGGCTATCATCATTGAGCAGATGCGCTCCCTCGATATTTTCACGCCATAAGCGGGTGTGGGTACCCTTGCCCGTTCCCGATTCGCCCAAGAACAACACTGCACGATCCTCGCAAACGATTGTAGATGTGTGGATTGGGATTGCTCCGTCAGGCACTGAAACCAACCCGAATGCCACCCACAATCCAAATCTCCATAACGATGCGTCGGGAGCCTCGCCACCCACGCCTGCATTGCTTTCGATCAGCGACGAGCCAAATGCGTGGCGTAGTATGATTGGATGCAGGCCCTCCTCGCGCGGGAACATACCGAACCAGCGAGCCTCCTCATCGCGCGCCAACACGCAATCGCACTCGCGCTCCTCGAAATCGAAACGGTCAATCAGCGTGCGCCCCTCAGCGCAACCATCTCGCCACCAATCGCTTGGTAGATTCACCTCGGTGTCGATCGTTAGCTGAGGCTCGCCCAGCAACTCGGTCGCAAAGGGTCGAAATCCATTCAGCCCGACAACCGCAGGCGAAGCTGCTTCGCCTACAATTCGCAACCCTATTTCGCCAATCCTAAAATCATATTGTCTTCTCATCTCTCTCAAATCTCAATTATACGATCGCAATATTCGAGCGAGGTCGATCGATGGGCAATGACTACGATGGTCAGTGCAGTATGCTCGCGCGAAAGTTGCTCGATTGCGTGGTTGATCTCCTGCTCGGTACGGTCATCAAGCGACGATGTGGCCTCATCGAAGAAGAGTACCTCTGCCTGCTTGTAGAGAGCACGAGCAATGCCAATACGCTGACGTTGCCCGCCCGATAATCGGCTACCGCACTCCCCAATGGGGGTATCAGCACCCTGTGGTAATGTATTGATAAACTCTTCCAAGCGGGCACGGCGAATCACATCGGCCAATCGTTTGCGGTCAATCTTCTCAGCATCGATGCCTAATGCGATATTGCCTGCAATAGTGCTATCTTCGATATAGACACTCTGCGAAACGTAGCCTATACTTGTCTGCCAACGACGGGCAAGCGCACGATCGAGTCGCTTACCGTCGATAAGGATCTCACCCTCAGTTGGCGTGTAAAATCCGAGCAACAGATTGAAAAGCGTTGTCTTACCTGCGCCCGATGTTCCTCTAATGCCGATCTTCTCGCCCTTGCGGATTGTGAGGTCTAAGTCGCGCAGAGTCCATTGACCCCTCTCAGCATCATCGAAACGGAAACTCAATCCGCGCACCTCGATAGCCGAGCGGAACTCGATACGCTCAATCGTAGTATCATTATCCATCTGATCGCTTTCCTCCAATCCCTCACGCACTATATCAATGCAGTAGAAGTTATAGCGAATCTGCCACCATTGACCCATAATAGCACGCACGGTGGGTAGTATTCTGATCGCAGCAACCGCAAAAACGCCAAATATCAACGACGTGTCGGGACGAGAGGTTGCCGTCCCGAGCAATATCAGTGCAACCATTGCCAGCGCAACGCTCATCTCGGTGATGATCGAGGGCATTGCTCCGATCACATCAGTTCGATTTTTGATACCTGCGATTGTGTCGAGGCTTTGTTCAAAACGGCGTTGCATTGTGGGAAATGCGTTGTTGATCTCAATATCGGTATATCCACGGAATGTTTCGACTACGGCCTTGGCTTGTTGGCGTCGGGCCTCGTTTTCGAGCTGTCCATAATCGCGTAACTTGCCACGCAACAAAACGATATAGATCCACGACAGCGGGATGAATGCCGCCACAGCCAGCAAAGCTATCAATGCGTTGTACCACATCAAAGCCGCCAATAAAAGTCCGAGCAGCAGTACCTCGCTGATAATCGAGATTGTGGGTGAGATAACACCCATCACCAAGTTATAGCAGATGAAGTTGACATTACGCGACAGAATGGCGGTGTTTTGACGCTTGATGAAGGCCAAACCTCGGTCGTGATAGTTGCGGAATACTTTGACCGAGAAATATTTATATAGCCTAACGACGTATCGACGTTGCACACGTTGCATCAGCAGATTGCACGCTTGCTTCAATGCGATGACAGCCACCACCGCCATACACGTGGCGACGATAAACTGCTGATCGGACGCAAACCCTCCCCAGCTGTATAGTGCGCTGAGGATCTGATTTGAGTGAATTTGTTGCGAGTTGAGTACCATCAGCAACACTGGTAACAGCACCGCTAAACCTGCAAAATTGAGCAACGCGCGTACCAATGCCGACAGCACCACGCCACACGTTGCCGTCCGAAACTTATTGGGTATGATCTCGAAAAGAGCTCTCATAATCGACAAAGTTACGAAATAATTTGCAAAATCAGCCTTGCTCCACGAGTTTAATTCTCGATAGCCACCACTTCGCCCAGCGCAATATACCAAATGTAGCCTTCGACATTCTCATATCCCATCTGACGCAGCAGGTCGCAGTAGTGAGCTATTTGGCGAGTGTAGCCCGTCTTCTGCTCTATACCGAACTTATAATCAACCACAACGGTGCGCTCGTTGCCGACCATCACGCGGTCGGGACGATACATCGTACCGCCAGGTACAATGATGCTGTTCTCATTTCGTACCTCGCACCACGTCCCATCGAACCACTCTGCAATTTGAGGGTTGCTCATCGCCTCTTCGATCATCTGGCGCAGACGGGCGCACTCCTCGTCCGAGAGTAGCGCATTACGTTGCATATTGTCGATTGAGGTATAGATATCCTCAATAGAGGTCGCCTGCTCGAATACTTTGTGCATTGCTACGCCGAAGTTTCGTGGTGATAGGCGCACCTCGCCGTCCTGCTCGAAATAGCGCTGCATTGGCAGACGCAGACGCAACTGCGATGAGGTATCGCGTGTGGGATAGTTGTTGAGTATCACTCGTTCGGTCAGCTCCGAATGACGATTGGGTGTTGGCTCTGGACCTGCAAACTCACCAAACTCAATCAATTGGCAGTTCTCAGCCTCACTTGCTCGCCCCTCAATCGGACGGCTCGACTCACTCTCCCTGACTGCAAGACGTGCGCTATCGCCATCGACCTCGATAACGGCATTAATCAACGCACCGACAGTTGTAGCTCCGCTCGATGCCGGATACATTATATACAGTTGTTCTTTGGCGCGTGTGAGCGCAACATAGAGCAGATTGATGTTGTCGATGTGAGAATTGACTCGCTCGCGATAATAGTCGGTCGAGAAGTCCGACGAGGCCATATCGCCCTTATATTTCAGAGGAATACGTCCCAACCCCTCAAACTCCGAATTGGCGCTATCGACCCAAATAGACGAGTTGGGCATAGCATCCATCCGCCAATTGCAGTAGGGGATGATAACCACCTTGCGTTCAAGTCCTTTCGACTTGTGAATGGTTGAGATCTCAATCGCTTGTTTGTTCTCTTGTGCCGACAGCGCAGTTTTGTGGCCTTTCTCATCCCACCAGCGCAGAAATAGTGGGATGTCGGCAACGCGATTGGTGCAAAATGCAACAACCATCTCGTGCAGAGCCTGAATATAGGCCACAGCCTCGGGGATTCGATATAGCTCATAACGCATCACGATCTGCTCGAAGGCCTCTGCGGGTGAGGTTGAGCGCATTCGTCCGAAGAACTCCTGCTCTTCGTTCGATAGTGCGGCGTCGAGCGAACGATCGCCTCCACGCTCTGCTAAATATTTGTTGATAGTGAGTCGGCTCAGATCATCTTTGGGGTTGATTGCCAATCGCATACACGAAACTACAAAACTTGCTACGGGAT
>JAZOMS010000122.1:0-5522 GCA_045654145.1 Alistipes sp.
CTTCGTCGCAGCCCTTTTCTCTCGCCATCCACCAGCCTTTGCCCATTCGGAGATAGTTGCTTCCGACTTGCCTATTTTATTGGCGATATCACGCTGCGAGAGCCCGCGCATATATAGGATCTCAGCGAGATCGCGATCTTCAAAGTGTTGTTTGTCCATTTTTTCGAGTTTTCGCCAAAAGTAGAATTACCGGTCGGTTTTTCCTAAAAAGTGTCCAACGGTTGGACTATTTAGTCCAAGGGTTGGACTCTTTTTTGGATTTTCAATGCCTCCGATATTACTTTGCGCCAAATCACAAAAGCTATGATTGAAGTTCGAAATAATCACATTTATGCCTACGGGACTATTGGCGAGTCATACAACAGTGAATGGTTCTCGTCGGCTCTTCGCCGTGCTTCTGACTACGGCGATCCGATAATTCACCTCTCCACTAATGGGGGCAGTGTTACCGAGGGCGCAGCAATGAGCGCAGCGCTTCGCGATTCGTCGCGTCCTGTTACCGTACGAGTTGAAGGTATGGCAGCGTCAATGGGCGCAATTCTGATGCTCTCGGCCGACAAGATCGAGGCGGCTCGCAATGCTCTTATTATGGTGCACGCTCCATCGGTTAGTTACGTAAGTGGCAACAAGCAGGATATGACCAGCATCGCTGATCTCCTCGACAAAGTAGAGGAGAGTCTGAAAGTCGAGTTGCGCGCTCGTGGCATTGCTGACGAAATCATCGAAGAGTGGTTTGATGGCAAGGATCACTGGTTCACCGCCACCGAAGCTCTCGATGCCGGCTTAATCGACGAGGTAATTAATCCTGTCGTATCAACAAATATTGTTAAACCGACGTCTGCGGAAGCTGCTGCGGGTATCTATGCCCGCGTTACAGCCGCCTTGGACGTCACTATTTCACAATCAAAAATGGATATTAAAAATTTATGCAAGAGGATCGGTCTGCCCGAAGATGCAACCGAGCAGCAGGTGTTCGATGCAATTGCGCACCTGCAAACTATGGCCGATGAACGAGACACGATCGTAGCTGGTCATATCACCGAGATGTTGGATAACGCTGTCAAAGATGGTCGACTCACCGCCGAAACTCGCACAACCTACGAGAACATTGGCAAGACGATGGGCGCTGACACTTTACGCAAAGCCCTCGATGCTCTGCCCAAGCGCAGTAGTGCGATGGACTTTATCCGACGATCGTCCAGCACCTCGACCTCGACAACCAAGAAGTTCGATGACTACACCTCGGAGGAGCTCTTCGCAATGAAGGGGTCGAACCCCGAGCAGTATCAGCAGTTGCTGGACGAGAAGTATAAGTAACCCCTAAAAAAAAACAATTATGAGATTTATTAAATTCTGTTTGACGCTCGCCGTAGCTACGCTCATCGGCACTGCGTGCTTTGGTGCAGCCGGTGGTGCTTGTGCCGCTTTCCTGTCGTTGGTTCCCAAAGGTCTGCCTGCGGGCGTGATGTGTTCTAGTCTGATCCCCGAGGTGTGGACTAAGGAGTTCCTCAAATCCTTCAACCACGCTGACACCGGTACCTTCTTGGAGGGTATCTCAGACTATTCGCGATTCGTGAAGGACGGCAACATCATTCATATGATTGACTTCGATCTTGATCCCGAGGTGTTGGTTAATAATACGCAGTACCCGATCCCGGTTCAGGAGATGAATAATAGCGACATTGTATTGAGTCTTGACAAGTTGCAGACCAAGGCTACTCCTGTTACCGATGACGTGGTTTATGACATTAAGGCAGAGTTGATACCGCACGTGATCGAGGAGCACCGCGTTGCGATTGGCGAATATCGACTGGATAAGGCTATCTTCAATTTCGCAGCTGAGGCGAATACCAAGGCGACGCCTGTTCTTGCTACAACTGGCGTTGACTTCGACAATGAGGCGATTAAGACCGATGGCACTCGTCTGCGACTGACCCGTGCCGACATCATTCGATTGAAGACCGAGTTCGATAAGATGCAGGTACCCATTGCCGGTCGTAGACTGGTATTGTGTCCTGATCACGTTGCAGACTTGTTGATCGGTGATTTGGCATTCTCCCAGCAGTACCAGAACCACACTACGGGCGCGATTACCAAGATGTACGGCTTCGAGATCTACGAGTTCGTAGCGAACCCGGTATACACTGCTAATGGTAGCCGCAAGGCATACGGCGTGGCTGCTGAGCAGGGAGAGTACCAGGCGTCGGTGGCATTCCACGTCTCGCGTGTCGGCAAGGCAACCGGCGAGCGCAAGTTCTATCTGTCGCGTGCAGAGACCGACCCGCTGTACCAGCGCAATCTCTACAACGTGCGCGAGTACTTCTTGGCAATGCCGAAGAAGAAAGAGGCACTGGGCGTTATCTATTCAGGTACCGCACAGTCATAAGTCTAACCTGCGAGCCCAAGTCGATAATAACGTCGACTTGGGTGTCGCTTAAACAACTATCACAATGACGTTATCTAATGTTACAATAGTACGTCAGCAAGGACTTGGGAAGAGTGCACGTCGAGAAGATGGCACATCGGGACTTATTGCTGATGCCGTAGCTGTTGATGAGAAGATCATCATCGGTGAGCCCATTTTGCTGACCTCGCTTGCGGAGGCAGAAAGCAAGGGTATCACCAAGGCATACGACCTTGCCAATAAGGTAATGCTGTGGCACCACATCAGCGACTTCTACGCAATGGCACCGAAGGGCACGAAACTCTTCGTAATGCCAGTGGCTAAGCAAACGCCAATGACAACAGTCCTCGCCATCTCTGATGGCGCAGCGGCCAAACTGCTGACCTTTGCCAAGGGCGCAATCAGACAATTGGCACTCTCATCGATGAGTGAAGAGTTTGCGAATTTGGCAACAAATGTTACCGCTGCGCAGGCTCTGTATAAATGGGCTGCCGAGCGCAATAAGTCAGTGCAGATTCTCATTGAGGGTCGCGACTTTGTCGAGGATTATTCGACTGCCCCTTCATTGCGTGAGATGTCTGCTAACCGCGTGTCGGTGGTGATTTCTCAGGATCCGCTTGTCGCTGTCGAAGATGTGGACTATGCGGGTTATGCTCAGGTCGGTCTACTGCTCGGCTCGGTGGCTGCTATCCCGGTGTCGCGTGATGTAGCCCGCGTACGTAATGGTGCACTGCCTGTATCGGCAGCCGGGATCTCGAATGGCAGAAACTCGAACAATGTCGGCTATTATGACGACGATCAGCTTTCGGCTATCGACGATATGGGCTATATCTTTATGCGCACATTCGACGGTATGTCAGGGTTCTACTGGTCGGCTGATTATACAGCTGTCGCTTCGACTGACGATTGCGACTCTATTCGTATGGGTCGTACGCTCGACAAAGCAGCTGACCTGGCACGATTGAAAGCGCTCGAATATCTGCGTGATGATGTTGAGATCGACTCGACTACTGGCCAGATCGCCATCGAGATTGTTCGCAATATCGAGAGCGATATTGAAACCTCGGTACTCACCCAGATGGCAGACGAAGTGTCGGGCGTCGAGTGTACGATCGATCCTGAACAGTCGTTGTGGGATAGCGCGTCTCCGCTGATCGTCGATTTGGCAATCGTTGCGCGTGGTGTGATCTATCGAATGCAGATCAATGTTTTCTACACAAATTCGTTAAGCAATGATTAATGGAACCGAATATGCGTTCGAGGACGTGAAGATCTCACTCCTCGGACGCAGCTTGGTTGGCTTCGTAGGCTTCTCCTATGGCGCCAGCAAGTCGTATACCAATATCCACGGGCGCGGTAATCGCCCGATCAAGCGAGGTCGTGGTCGCAAGGACGCAGAACCCGCTCGCCTGACCATCTTGCAGTCGGAGTTCGAGGCAATCCAGGCGTCGATGCCTGCTGGTACCGATGTCTGCGATCTGGCACCCTTCAACATCGTGGTGGCCTACGCCCCTCTGGGCGGTCAGATCACAACCGATATCGTCCCATATTGCCAGGTGCAGCGATATAGCAAGGGTATGACCACGGACGATGGCAATATGACCATTGACCTGGAACTCATTACCGATATCCCATTGTTGAATCAGTAATTAAACAACATTTCAATGGAATTTAAGAAAGTACCTTACGAACAGAACACGCTCACCGAACTGACTCCGGAGCAGATCGAGGCAGCGAAGCGCGTGTATGGCGATATCTATCTGATCACCGTTGGCGACAAGAAGATGTTCCTACACAAGCCTGATCGTCGTATCATCGATTTGGCTACCACATCGTCGCGCCAGCGTCCCTCACTCTTCGAGGAGACGATTATGACCAACTGCTGGTTGGCTGGCGACAAGGAGATAATCACCACGACAGATCTCTTCTATGGCGCAGCTGCACAGATGAATGGTCTGATGCAGACGGCAACGGCTGAGATGGTAAAATTATAGCCTCGCGGGGGTCAGTGGCGCGCAACCCCGTGAGGCAAGTGAATGCTATGCTGCGCTATTATTTTCACCTCGATCCCGATAAGTTGTCCGACGATGAGTGGGCTGCACGATGGGAGGAGTTGCAATGGATTCGTGAACAGGAGAAGAAGACTTCGATATTATGACAATCAAAGAGGTTGTATATGAACTAATAGGACGTGATTATGTGTCGCCGGTACTTGACAAGATGAAGGTCAAGGCTGATGACGCTAATCGTGTTATGCGCAACCTGCGTTCGCAAACAATTGGTATGAATGCCAATATGCGCGAGGCTGCCCGCGAGATTCCGGGTGTAGGGCGTGCGCTGTCTGTGGTCAAGAACCCTTTGATTATGGGAGGTGCACTCATCGCTGGCGTTGGCGCAGTGATGGTCGACGCCACCAATCGTGCCAAAGCATTCAATACCGAGTTCCGTAATCTTGCCAACATAAACCTATCACGTAGCATTGGCGAGCTGAATCGTTTGAAGGGACTGATTGCAAGTACGGCATACGCCGGTGGCCACGATATCGGAGCGACCTCGCGTGCATACTTCGACGTGCAGTCAATCACAGGAATGTACGGTGCGCAAGCCTCACCGATGGTGCGTCAAGGTATGGAGTTCGCTCGCTTGATGGGTGCAGATCCCAATGAGTGGGTAGCTGGCTTGGCGAAGGCGCAGGCTAACTACGGATTCAGTAACTCCGAGATTGGTAAATACCAATCGGCAGCATACGCCTCGCTCGTAGCCGGTGCAATGACATTCGACCAGCTGGCCAAAGCCTCGCCTGTCTTTGCAGGTTCGGCGGCGGCCTCAGGTCAGTCGTTTACTGACGCAATGAAGATGTTTACACTCTTCACTATGCGCACGAAGTCGACTGACGAGGCGGCGACGATGACCAACTCTCTCTTCCGCGATCTGACGCGTGAAGGAACGATTAAAGGCTTCCTGAACGCTGGGATCAACCCCTACACCTCTGATGGTAGCTTTAAGTCAGTCATTCAGCTGATGACTGAGCTTGCCGATACCTTCTCGTCGCAGCAGACCCAGCAGCAGGTCAATAACCTCACAAACGCATTTAGCGGTTCGGCGGGTCTGACGGCAA
>JAZOMS010000123.1:0-6936 GCA_045654145.1 Alistipes sp.
ACTACGATTGGAACGTCATCAGCTTCAATCTCAGCCATACCTGACGCAGAGAAGGTATCGACGCCATACATCGAAACATAGATGCAAGCCTCCTTGATATCACGGTTACGTTTGCGTAGGCGCTCCACCTCGCGCTGGTTGGCGTAGGAGAGATGCAGTACACCATCTTTGATTTTGATCTGCAAATGAGGCAACAACATCTCATCGACATCGACACGAATCGAACTTTTGGGTGCATCAATCAATTTAATTTTGATGCCATTTGAAACCGATATTGCCGTGTAGTTGTTCTTGATAGGATAGGTTTCGGTTACGACATTGCCTGCCGTAGCCACCATAGCAGTAGCCAATGCCACCACTGTCATCATTGTTGCGAAGAATGTTTTCATACTATGTTGCTTGTTTAATTGTTATTTCGATAGTGCAAATCTATAACAATTTCTATTACTATGCAACACATAGTAGGTATAATTTTCGAATATTATTGGCTTTATTCTCGCTCCCCTACAAATTTCTCATCAAAATTGACCAAATAGACCCTCTCAGTTGCTCGTGTCAGTGCCGTATATAGCCATCGCATCAAATCGCGCGTCATCGGCTCGTCGCCAAACAACATTCGATCGATGAACACTGCACTCCACTGACCGCCCTGCGCCTTATGACACGTTACGGCGTAGGCAAACTTGATCTGCACGGCATTATAATATGGTGAGGCCATAATCTCCTTGTAGCGTTTTGCCTTGCTGCGAATATCCTTGTAGTCCTCCTCGACGGCATAGAACAGACGTGAACTCTCCTCGCGCGTGAGCGATGGCGACTCTGAACTGACCGTATCGAGCAACACTTTGCACTCCAATTCATAGCTATCATAATCAACGAGTTGCAAAATTGCTTCGGCAAAATGGAATCCATACAATTCTTCGAATCGTCGCAAGCGACGCAGACGAACGATGTCGCCATTTGCGATAAAATCCAATTTGGAGTCCTCATCCCGCTCCGTGAAGTGGTAGTTGTTCTTCACCACCATCAGCATATCGCCACTCTCAATCTCCTCCTCGGCAAAAAGCACCTGGCGGCGAATCCCTGCATTGAAACGGTTGGCACGTTTGTTCGAACGAGTGATGACTATGGTTTCATCCTTGCCATAACGCGAATAGCACTCCTCGATCTTCTCCATAAACTCAGCACCCGAAATGGCCTTAAAATCAGCAAATGACATATCGAATCGAGGCGGTTCGTAGATGCCTTTTTCGAGCATACAGCGAGTCAGCGTAGCATTAAACAGAATACCCGAATCCATCTGCTGGCGCACCACCTCATCGAGCGTGCAATACTCCACCTCTCCATAACCTGCCATATAGTCGGGATCGAGCGCGGGACTACGCTCGTCGCCAATAGGCGGCAGCTGGGCACTATCCCCTACCAACACCAATCGGCAGCGCTTACCGCTACGCACATACGACACCAGATCATCGATCAAATTACCCGTTCCGAAGATCGAACCCTCACGTGAAAAGTTGGATAGCATCGAAGCCTCATCTACGATGAAGCAGGCGTCGTGCTCCTTATTTGGCGCAAGTGAGAACCGTGATTCGTAAGATGTCGTACTATTTTGACGATAAATGCGTTTATGGACAGTTTGAGCCGATTGCGAGGCGTATCCAGCCAAGACTTTTGCGGCACGTCCTGTGGGAGCGAGTAGTATTGTTTTGATATTCAAATCTTTGAGCACATCAACAAACGCTGCGACCAACGAAGTTTTACCTGTTCCTGCATAACCGTTGATGATGAAAATACGGCTATAATCCGAGTCCGAAAGGAATTCAGAGAATTTTTCTACGATTTTTTTTTGCCCAAAAGTTGGTATAAAACCAAATTTTGCGTAAATTTGGGTCGCAATATGTGTGTTAAGCATATTTTTAATCGAAATAGAGCTTGACTACGTTGTCAAAATTTTGTACAAACTTAATAAATTATAACAACAAATGAAAAAAGTACTCCAATTGATTCTTGCGATCGTTATCGTCGCATTAGTTTACGTGGTTTACCGTCAGGTAGCTACTCCTATCGAGTTTGAGGGCGACAAGGGTCGCCGTGAGGCTCTCGTAATCGAGCGCATCAAGGACATTCGTGCAGCTCAGCGTGCATTCAAGTCGAAGTATCAGCACTTTACTGGCGATTTTGACTCGCTGATCAACTTCGTTCTGAACGACTCGCTCGTTATGGAGCGCAAGCTCGTTGATGAGGATGACTCGATCGCAATGGCTGCATTGAAGGCTAAGAAGATCAAGAACGTTGAGAAGTTCTCGATGGCTGTTATCGACACCGTGTTCTCGCCTAAGAAGCTCACCGAGCAGGATGTGCGCAATTTCCGCTATATCCCCGGCACGAACAATCAGACCGAGTTCATTATGGCTGCTGGTAACGTAACCGTTGGTAATGTTCCCGTTCCCGTTATGGAGTGCAAGGCTCCCTACAAACTCTTCCTCGACACTGTTAAGTATCGTCAGGAGTTGATCAACCTGATCGACGAGTGCAAGAACATCTACAACCGCTACCCCGGTATCAAGGTAGGTGATTTGGTACAGCCTAACAATGAGGCAGGTAACTGGGAGTAATCCTTCGTCATCCGCGAATAGAATGTCCATTCAGCTCACGTTGAGTGGACATTCTTTTTCGCGTTCAGATCTGCCGCGATTATCAAATATCAATGAGCAGATAGTCGAGATCGAATTGATCACCGATCGCACGATGCTCGTTCCGATCGAGGTGATTGACGAAACAAAGTCCGTCGAGCTGATGCGTATCGCCGGCTTCGATCTAAACGAAAATGATCAGGTTGTTGTAGTACGCAATGAGTCACAGAGTATTGCGGCATTGATAGCGTTGCCCCGCGTATTGATCGCAACTGTCGAGGAGCGTTACGGTGATCGTTACGAATTGACCACCCCTCTTTTGCGCACACGCATATCCACAGAGTCCACTGCTTGGTTCTATCTGGCCAACGACATTACATATATAAAGGTATGGAGTGATGGCAAATTGCGTATGGCAGAGGTATTACCTCGCAAAAAAAATGAGGATTTGCTCTATTACGCCTCGGTGCTTGACAATCAATTCGCACTGAATGGATTCCGAGTGGTGATTGCTGGCACGAAGGCAGTCGAAAGCGAGGTGCGTGCAGTAACTAAGTTAATGAATAAGTTTTACAAGAGAGTAGTATGCGAATAATCAGTGGTACACATCGTGGACGAGTGATCAACCCGCCCAACAACCTCAGAGCACGCCCCACGACCGATTTTGCCAAAGAGAATCTATTCAATGTGTTGGGTAATATGATCGATTTCGAGGAGTGCGATGTTCTCGATCTGTTCGCAGGTACGGGCTCGATCAGTTACGAATTCTGTTCACGTGGTGCAAAGAGTGTTACCTCAGTCGAAGTAAACAACGTACACTACAATTTCATCAAGCGCACGGCTGCTGAGTTGGGTTTTAGACAGATGTATCCAACTCGTGCAAATGTATTCCTCTATTTGAAGAGCTGTCCCAAACAGTTCGACGTGATATTCTCGGATGCTCCATACGATCTCGAAGGCAGCGAGGAGGTTATCAAATTGGTCTTCGAACGCAACCTTTTGCGCGAGGGTGGAATGTTAATTTTCGAACATCCAAAGGGGCAAGATTATTCAGCCCATCCGCAGTTCGAGCAGCAACGCAGTTATGGCAGTGTGCAGTTCGCGTTCTTCCGCAGATAAACGTTGTAGCAAATTGACTTACAGATTATAAATAGGTAGGTAATAATGATTATTGCCTACCTATTTCTTTTGTTAAATACAGCCACTGGGCACTATTTTTGTTTAGCAAGCCATCAAGTTAAATCTATTAAATGTTATGACGATGTTTTTTCTTTGGTATCTTTTGATAGGCTTAGTGGCTGGCTGGATCGCAAATGTGCTGATCAGTGGGCATGGCGCAGGCTTTTGGATCAATCTGCTCGTGGGAATCATTGGTGGGTTTCTTGGAGGTTGGCTCTTTTCGTTGTTTGGAGTTTTTGCCATCGGAACATTCGGAAGTATCATTATGTCGGTAGTTGGTGCAATCGTATTGCTATGGATCGTTGCGCTTATTCGCCCTGCAAGCCGAGGCTGATTAACTACAAAAATGACAACCGAAACCTTAAATGATACCCACACGCAGATAGTGTGGGTATTTTTTTCACTTATTTGGGCTGTAAATAATTGAAAAATAGCCAAATTTTGTTATCTTTGCAGGATAACAAAAAGCAATAAACAGCAAATGATCGATTTCAACAAACTGCCCTCTCCGTGCTATGTACTTGACGAGCAACTGCTCACACGCAATATGGAGATTATCGACCGTGTTCGCCGAGCTACTGGCGCAGAGATCATTGTTGCACTCAAAGCGTGCGCAATGTGGAGCATATTCCCCACTCTTGCCAAACACTCCGACGGAGCCACTGCATCATCGGCAGCCGAGGCTCGATTGGTAATGGAGAAGTATGGACAGATGGCGCACACCTATGCTCCGACCTACACCGATCGTTCGTTTGCCGAAATTTTGCAGTGTAGCAACCATATAACTTTCAATTCGCTTGGACAATTCGACCGATTTGGGACGCAGGCGCTGTTGCGAGGAATTTCGTGTGGTCTGCGCATCAATCCGGAATATTCGCCTGTCGAAACCGACCTCTACAATCCCTGCGTAGCAGGTTCGCGACTGGGCATTCGCAAAGAGGAGTTGAAAGAGTTACCCGCAGGTATCGAGGGTCTGCATTTTCACGTACTGTGCGAATCACGCCCTCACCATCTGCGTTTGGCATTAGAGGCTGTCGAGAAGCATTTCGGACATCTATTGCCTCAGATAAAATGGCTTAATATGGGTGGCGGACATCTGATGACACACGCCGAATACGATTGCAACGAGTTGATCGCTGTGTTAAACGATTTTAGAGCTCGCCATCCTCACCTTCGACTGATACTCGAACCCGGTAGTGCATTCACTTGGCGCACAGGTTATTTGATTTCGACTATTGAGGACATTATTAAAAGTGGCGGAGTGAATACTGCGATGCTTGATGTGTCGTTTGCGTGTCATATGCCCGACTGTTTGGAGATGCCATATAAGCCTGCGATTATTGGAGCTCACGACCCCGAAGAGGATGAATGCAAGTGGCGAATGGGCGGTAATAGTTGCTTGGCCGGAGATTTCTATGGAGATTGGGCATTTGACGTAGAGCCCAAAGTTGGCGATCGCATTGTATTCGAGGATATGATCCACTACACGATGGTCAAGACGACAATGTTCAATGGCGTCGAACACCCCTCGATTGCTATCTGGCACACGGATGACACGATCGAAATTGTTCGTCAGTTTGGCTATGAAGACTACCGCGACCGTATGTCGTAGCAGATGGATAACAGATTAAAGAGAAACATTAGATAACAACCAAAACATAAAGAAATGGAAGAATTTAAGCCTACAAAGTACACCTTGCAGTGTGTGGCTACGGGCCGCGAATTTGAAGATACAGGCTGGGTGTTGGAAGATCGTGAATGTAAATCGCCTTCATTGGTGCGTGCTATATATGAGAAGAAACAGATAGATGTACGAGATGATAGCTACGGCATATATAAGTTTGCCGATTGGTTACCCATAAGCCGTATGCTCGAAGGCTCTTCGGCTCCCGTAACCTATCGCAGTAAGGGGCTGGCAGAGGCTCTCGGATTAAAGAATCTCTATATCACCTTCAATGGTTACTACCCCGCCATCGGAGCCAAAATGACAACATGTTCATTCAAGGAGACCGAGGCCTACTCGGTGTGTGGTCGTATTGATCCGAAAAATGATAAAGTGTTGGTTGTTGCTTCGGCAGGCAACACTGCTCGTGCATTTGCAAAGGTTTGCTCCGATAATAATATTCCATTGCTGCTCAGCGTACCGGCAGACAATCTATCGGCTTTGTGGTTTGAAAAACCGCTGAATCCTTGTGTCAAGCTCATCTCGTGCGAAAATGGAGGTGATTACTTCGACGCTATCCATCTGAGCAACTTGGCATTGAAGTCAAAAAGGTTCTATGCCGAAGGTGGAGCAAAGAATATTGCCCGTCGTGACGGTATGGCAACAACTATGCTGTCAGCCACGACTACTATCGGTCAAATTCCCGATTATTATTTCCAAGCGGTTGGTAGTGGCACGGGAGCAATTGCTGCGTGGGAGGCAAATATGCGCTTGATCGAGGATGGGCGCTTTGGCATGACCAAGGCGAAGTTAATGGTATCGCAGAACGCACCTTTCGTGCCGATGTATGACGCTTGGCGTGTTGATTCGCGCAAGATGCTACCCTATGACGACAATAAGGCACGTCGAGATGCTGAGATCATTAATGCCAAGGTGCTCTCAAATCGCAGACCACCCTATGGTATTATCGGAGGATTGTATGACGCACTGAAAGATACCAATGGCGAAATCTTTGCAATCACCAATGCTGCGGCAAAGAAGGCCGCAGAACTGTTTGAGCAGACTGAGGGTTGCGATATATATTCGGCTGCTGCGGTTGCTACGGCATCGCTTATTAAAGCCGTGGGTGATGGCAAGGTCGATAAGGAGAAGATCGTTATGCTCAACATTACGGGAGGTGGCGAGCGTAAGGCTCAGGAAGGCAAAACGTTGTGGTACTTGAAGCCTACTCACGTATTCTCGCTCACGCCCGATGAGATGGATGTGATTGCCAAAGTTGAAGCAATGTTTGAATAAGAAAAATAGACTATAATTTATATGTTGTATCCGTTACGATTCCGCCCTCGTCTGAAACCTCGCATTTGGGGAGGTTCGGCGCTCATTGCCAAGAAGGGCAAGGGGTTACGCATTGACCGTAGCCGCCAATATGGCGAAAGCTGGGACCTATCGGGTCTGCGT
>JAZOMS010000124.1:0-3265 GCA_045654145.1 Alistipes sp.
CAGCCGCACGACGCGGTGCTCAGTTGCGCGTGTTACCCTTCGACGACCGTGGCGAGGTATGCTACGAGAAGCTCGCGGAGTTGCTCGACGAGCGCACACGAGTGGTTGCTATCACTCAGGCATCTAATACATTAGGCACTATGCCCGACCTGCACCGAGTGATCGACGTGGCACACTCGGCAGGTGCAGTTGTCGTGGTCGATGGTTGTCAAGGCGTGGTACACGGAGGGGTCGATGTGAAGGCGTTGGATTGCGATTTCTACGCATTCTCTGGTCATAAACTCTACGGTCCGACGGGTATCGGCGTGCTCTACGGAAAGGAGGCACTGCTCGATGCTATGCCCCCATATATGAGCGGTGGCGATATGGTCGATCGCGTTTCGTTCGAACGCACGACGTTCGCTCCCCTGCCCCTGAAATTCGAGGCAGGAACGGCGAACTTTATCGGTGCGATTGGTTTGGGGCGTGCGATTGAGTGGCTACAAGCACTTGACACTGAGGCGGTAGCTGCACACGAACGAGATCTGCTCAGCTATGCCACCTCATCGTTGCTCTCGATCGACGGATTGCGAATCTATGGCGAAGCTGAGGAGAAGTGCGCCATCTGTTCGTTCAACCTCGACGGAGCGCACCACTACGACGTGGGAATGATCCTCGACAAGCTGGGCATTGCGATTCGCACGGGACAACATTGCGCCGAGCCCGTTATGACGCACTTCGGCACGACGGGTATGTGTCGCGCGTCGTTTGCGCTCTACAATACTCGCGAGGAGATTGATCGCCTTGCGGATGGTGTGCGTCGTTCAGCGAGAATGTTGCGATAGAGAATCTCTTTTTACAAATATAAAAGGCGTAACGTACTGAGCGTTACGCCTTTTATTATGCGGCAACAGTCGGATTACTCGAACAGATCCTCAGTGGGTAGCGAGCGGAAATCCCACAACTCATCGCCCAAAATGATCTGAGCAGTATCGAGGCTCTGACCGTTAAAATTAGTATAGGTACGCGAGTTGTTCACCAACGCAATGTGGTGTCCATCGCCACCACGGATCATCAACGATGCAGTACCTGCGATGTTACCCGTATGGTACATACAGCCAGGCAGCAACGACGAGTGGTTCATACGCCAACCCAAGCCATAGCGGTTGTATGTCTTCGACGGGGTGAACATACGATCCAGCGTGCTCTGCGGGAAGATCTCGGGATAGCCGTCAAGACCGTCGATAGCCGAGCACATACGTACCAAATCGTCGGTCGATGCGATCAGACCACCGCACGAATCCAAACGACGCATATTCTTGCCATAAGCGTTGTAACCGCTCGGAGCATAGAATACGCACTCCTTGGGCTTGCGATTAGCCTTGGTATCCGAACCAACCTGAACCGTATAGCAACCTGCCTTCTCGGCAACCTCCTGCTGCATATAGTCCTCGTACTCCATACCGGTGATCTTCTCGATCACACGACCCAGAATACAGTAACCCAAGTTCGAGTAGTCGTACTCTGTTCCAGGCTCATAACGGAAACTATAACGTTTCAAAGCGTACTCGATGGTCTCCTCCGAGGTCATACCATTGGTAGCCGACGAGAACATCGGATCGTAAGGATCGTATCTGTCGTCCCAACCATTCTGGTGCTCCAAGAGGTTGCGGATCGTAATCTTCTCATTGCCAGCCTTGATCTCAGGGAAGTCCTCAGCCAGAATACCACCCTCGGCAAACGGACGGTCAGTCAACGAGAGCTTACCCTCGTCGATCAGTCGCTGAATCGCCATCGAGCAGAAGGTCTTCGAAACACTTGCCAAACGCAACATATGGCCACGATCCATACGCTCGCGGTTCTCCTTATCGGCATAACCGTAACCGCGCGAATAGACCAACTTGCCCTTATCGGCTACCGACACCGACATACCCGGCAGGTTGTAGTTCTTCATAAACTTCAAAACCTTCTTATCGAATGCGTCAACACCATTGCGAACATCGACATAGTACTGTTTCTTCTGGCCATTCTCAGCCGTTACGGTCAGGTAGAACAACTTCGATGCGTTGATCTTAGTCTCGCCCGAAATGACCTCGTTAGTAGTTGCACCGAGCGTAACCTTTGCACCCTTCGACACATTGAAGTCGAATACCATCTCGCCAATGTTGTAACCAACGGGGACGGTGATATTGTAGGTGTCCGAAAGCAAAAAACCAGTGCAAACCATCGACAAACCCGAATTCTTGGAAGGAAGCAACGACATCAAAGTAATCTCCTTGCCCGTTTGGGGCACTGACGGCTTGTCGGGTGTCGGCTCGGGTGTCGGCTTGTCGTCGCACGCTACAAAGGTGCACAAAATCAGCAAAAATGCCGACAAGTAGAGTAAAAATTTCTTCATCTTCTCGTTTAGTTATCTCTGATAATTATTAAAATTCTACCGTCGGAGCCTTCTCTGCACCCTCGTCAGCCGAGAACGCAGCCTTGCGATCGAAACCAAACATCGACGCCAGAAGATTCATCGGGAAACGACGAACAGCGACGTTGTATGTCTGCACCGCATTGTTAAACTCCTTGCGCGACACCGAAATACGATTTTCCGTGCCCTCTAACTGAATCTGCAAATCGCGGAAGTTCTCGTTAGCCTTCAAGTCGGGATAGCTCTCAGCCACCGCGATCAGACGACCCAAAGCCGACGAAACCTCGCTTTGTGCCTGCTGGTATGCCTTCAAGTTCTCCTCGGTCAGTTCATCAACATTCATCTGCACCGAGGTAGCCTTAGTGCGAGCCTCGGTTACGCCCTGCAACGTCGAGCTCTCGTGCTCGGCATAACCCTTGACCGTCGCCACAAGGTTGGGGATCAGATCGGCACGACGCTGATAATCAGCCTCAACAGCTGCCCATTTGTTGGCTACTGCTTCGTCCTTCACAACCAGACCATTGTAGCCCGAATAAGCCCAGATGGCCAACACCGCCACCACGACAATTCCAATAATACCTTTTTTCATAGTCCTTGTTATAGTTATTTTATGTTTACACCTTACTAAAAACGTGAGCCTGCGCCACCGCCTCCCGAGAAACCGCCGCCAAAGCCTCCACCAAAGCTACCGCCACCTCGGAATCCACCGAAACCACCGCCAATGCCGCCACCAATATTTGTCGGACCTTGATTGCGGATCTTGCGCTCGAATCCTCGCTGAGAGGCGCCACACTTGCGACAACAATATGTTACCTCGATAAATTCCCAATCGACACCTCGCTCAACGACCTTCGAACTGACTCGGCTCAA
>JAZOMS010000125.1:0-1560 GCA_045654145.1 Alistipes sp.
ACTCCTTGGCCCACAGAACGACATGGCTACGATCCGACTTGGAGTTCGGTAAGATCGTTGAGAAGCTGAACGCCTAAACGAACAATAGAGTCCGTTGCTTGGGTCAAAAGGCTCGAAGAGGACTGTTAATTAGCTTGAAGACTCCGTAAGGATTGATTTTTGCTTCAAAGATCGGTGCTTATGGAGTCTTTGTTTACAAACGGAATATAACGAGAGGATATGAAAAACGAATTCGAAAAGTATGCGCGTGGTCATTTGGGCATTTCGAGCCTCAAATTGCACACGTTCGAGTCGGTGGCTCAGGGTTACGTGTCGCCCACGATCATCGAGGAGCGTCAGTTGAATGTAGCGACGATGGACGTCTTTTCGCGCTTGATGATGGATCGCATTATCTTCCTTGGAGCGCCGATCTACGACGATGCTGCCAATATTATTCAGGCGCAGTTGCTGTTTTTGGAATCGGTTGATCCTGAGAAAGATATTCAGATCTATGTCAATTCGCCCGGTGGCTCGGTTTCGGCGGGTTTGGGTATCTACGATACGATGCAGTTGGTTGCTCCCGACGTAGCTACAATCTGTACGGGTATGGCGGCATCGATGGGTGCTGTGTTGCTGGCGGCAGGAGCTGCTGGCAAGCGTTCGGCACTGCCTCACTCGCGCGTGATGATTCATCAGCCGTTGGGTGGCACGCAGGGTCAGGCATCGGATATCGAGATCACGGCACGTGAGATTTTGCGTACCAAGCGCGAGTTGTACGATATTCTGTCGTTGCACTCGGGGCAGCCGGTGAAGAAGATCGAGCGTGATGCCGATCGTGATTATTGGCTCTCGGCTGAGGAGGCCAAGGCGTATGGTTTGATCGACGAGGTGCTCTCGAAACGCGAAAAGAGATAGACGAAAAATTATGGGAAAGAATAATAGATCGTACAACGGTGAGGATTGCTGTTCGTTCTGCGGTGCGCCGCGTTCGGAGGTAGAGTTGCTCTTCTCGGGTCGTGCGGGCGCCAATATATGTAATAAGTGTATCGAGCAGGGACACGTGATCTTGCACGAGAACGATGATGTGAAGGGCAAGGGATCGAAGGTCGATGCACCAGTGATGAAGGAGTTGCTGAAACCGGCCGAGATCAAAGCCTTTTTGGATCAGTATGTGATTGGTCAGCACGCTGCTAAGCGCTATATGTCGGTGGCGGTTTATAATCACTACAAGCGTCTGGTGGCGGCAGCGGATAAGACGAGCGATGTCGAGATCGATAAATCGAACATTATTTTGGTTGGTCCTACGGGTACGGGTAAGACGTTGATGGCCCGTACGATAGCTAAGTTGCTTGATGTGCCCTTCACGATTGTCGATGCTACGGTGTTGACCGAGGCAGGTTACGTGGGCGAGGATGTTGAGGGTATCTTGACACGATTGTTGCAGGTTGCTGACTACAATGTCGAGAAGGCTGAGCGAGGTATCGTCTTCATCGATGAGGTCGATAAAATCGCCCGCAAGAGCGACAATCCGTCGATTACGCGAGATGTTTCGGGAGAGGGTGTGCAGCAGGCAATGCTCAA
>JAZOMS010000126.1:0-12434 GCA_045654145.1 Alistipes sp.
TAGGTTGCATACGCGTTACGCACCCGTGCGCCGGTCGCCAACAAATTGTGCAAGCACAATCCTTGCTGCCCCTCGACTTGCATGTGTTAAGCCTGCCGCTAGCGTTCATCCTGAGCCAGGATCAAACTCTCCATTGTAAAAAAATTATCAATATTGTTAGAGTCCTGACTACTTATTTCCTAAAAGGAATTGATGGATAAATACTACATTTCTCTCTAAAATTTACCAGTAATTCAAAGAACCTATTTTGAAAAATATCTTTTCGTTTGTTCACCCCTCTTTCATCAATCGGCTTTCGTTTGTGATCGAAAGGGACTGCAAAGATATGGCAAATATTTTTAACTACCAAATATTTTCAAGAACTTTTGCAAAAATTTTTCAACATTCTGCGTTTTAAGCTATTTTCGATCAATTTTGCAAGCCATTGTTTCAGACCGCTCTATCTTTCGTGTATATCTTAGAACCGTGTTTCTTTCGTTTTGCGGGTGCAAAGATAGCGCATAATTATCCAAACTTCCAAATGTTTTTTGAACTTTTTTCAAAGAAATTTTGCACTATTTTCGCATTGCCCTGATTTTCTGAGCGTTAGATCGCAAACTTTTTTTCACACTTTTTTGAGGCCATTTGGGCGCAGAAGCGGTTTATGCAGTTCTACGACATTGCAGCTATGTTCGGAGTTATCGACCGTGAAGACACAGCAGGCAAAACCACCTCGGAATTACACCTATATATTATATAAGAGAGGTGGCCGACATTTTTTTCGCATTGGGCACAAAAAAAATCATATCCCGCACCTCAATACGAAGTGCGGGATATGATTTTTATTCGAATTGGCGAATTAGAAGCGAACGCTCAGACCCACGCGAAAGGTATTTTTCATAGCGTCGCTACCCAGATAGTAGGCAGCATCGACCTGAATCATATCGATCACGCGAACACCAAGACCCACGGTTGCGTAGTTCATCTTCGACTTGCCGTCCAGATGGTAGCCCACGCGAGCAGCCACGGTATTGAATGCCATATACTCGGCGCCAACACCTGCAACAAAACCCGTGTAGCCCATAAATTTGTAACCAGCATCAACACCCACCTTGATCGAGTGAGCGTCGCTGGGCTGCATCGTGAACATCGCACCCAACACAGCCTTTGCGGGCAGAGCCGAGCCCTCGCCCTCGCCATACTTCAACTTCGAGCCGATATTTGCAGCCTTCATGCCCAAATCAAGGCCAGCCTTCTCGCTAAATGCCAAACGATACTGAACACCCAGATCGAATGCTACTGCCGAGCCCTTAGCGTCTGCGCTCAGAGTCGAGCTAACGAAGTGGCCAGCCACACCAACCGACAGGTTATCGACGATCTTGATACCATAACCCAAGTCGATGGTCATATCCTTCGGCGAGAAGCTATCCTTAGTGGGGTTGCCATTTGCATCCATACCCACGCTGCCTGCCGACTGCAAGTAGCGGAAGCCGACCTGAATCGAATGACGCTCAGCCAACGTGAAGTAAGCACCTGCGCCCATCAGCATATTGTTCTTGTCGAGATCCTTCGTGAGGCCACTTGCCCACGGCGAGTAGAAAGCACCCACCTGCACCTTCTTGTCCGACAGAGGAGCCGCTGCCACATTGTTGAACACCGAGAAGGCGCTACCCTCAGCCGCTGCGGTCAGTTCACCCATTGCAGCCGTGCGAGTGTCGGCATTGATATCGAGCAACGATGCGGCCTCCTGAGCCTTTACAGCGGTCATCGCACTCAGCAATGCTGCTGCCAAAATTATGATCTTTTTCATAGTTGTATCTTACTCTTGTGTTTTTTACTTCTTAACAATTGTGCTCTTGTAGATCTCGCCGCCGTAGTTGACCTCAACAACGTAGTTGCCTGCGCCGAGTGCCGACAGATCGACCTTAGCCGGAGCAAACGGATCGATCGCAGTGGTGGTCTCCATAGCCATCGGACCTGCTGCGCTGAATACGCGAACACCAATCTGACCCTTAACCGACTGACCCATACGGATATTCAGATCCTTAACTACGGGGTTGGGATAGAGCTCAACGGGCTTGCTGTCGTCGCGAACCATCACCTTGAACGAGGTGATAGCCTCCTTGTTACCAGCGTCGCGACCCGTAACGGTTACGGTTACCAAACCATACTTCGAACCCTCGACAACCAGGTTGCCGCCCTCGACGCGAGCTACTGCGGTCGATGCGCTGATCGCAACGTCATATTTCAGCGTCTCGCCATTACCGTCGGTAAAGTAGTCAGCCAATGCGATGGTATGCTTCTGACCCAACGAACCCATATATACATCAGGCATCGGCTTAGCTTCGGGAGCCTCATTGCCGATAATGTTGAAGGTGAAGGGAACCTCGTTTGATTTCAACTCAGTCTCGTCGGTTACCACAACCTTAGCCGAGTAGGTACGTGCCGCCAAATTCTGGCTGTTACCCGTGAAGGTTACGGTGATCTTGTTGTCCGCAACATCCATCTTGATGTAGTTGTCGACCGTACCGACGATCTTAGCTGTCCAATCGTCATAGTTAGGTTCATCAACCTCGAACTCAACCGAAGCCTTATCCCAATACTGCAACGTCTTCGAGGTTTCGCCCACTGCGGTCAGCACGGGAGGATAGTTCTTCGGTGTCTTGCCCGATACCTTTGCAGGCTCCGAGCTCAGACCAAACTGGTCGACTGCAACTACCTCGATATAATAAGTGGTGTTGTTAATCAAACCTACCAAATCATATTCGCCATAATCGTATGCAGCCAACGTTACGGTCTGCGTAACAGCATTCGTCATCGAGCTCGAAGTCGAGTAGCGAATGGTATATTTAGCCACATTCTCACCAATGCAGTCAGCCACACCCGAGAAACCGATCGTCAGCAAGGTATAGTCCTCGTCCACAATCTCCAAATCATCAACTGCCACAGGCGCAATGGGATCATCCGTTTTAACCTCACCAAAGCAAGCACCCGAAGTCTTGTTCCACTGATCGACAGCCATCAGCACTACGTAGTAGTTGGTCTGGGGGCGGAGTTTGTTGATCGTAGCCTCGATCTCATCACCCACCATCAGGTCGTCAACCGAAACTGCCATCGGACCACTCAACACACCACTTGTGGTTACAGCGCCAGCGTCCGAAACGTTGATCTTGGTCGTGCTCCAATAGATACGATAGTTCTTGGTGGGAGCACCCGTGTAATCACCCGTAACATTCCACTTGATGGTTGCCGAAGTGCGGGTCGAAGCGGTCTGCTCGAATGCCTCAACAGCCTCAGGAGCCACGTGATCCTCGGGCAGCGGAGTCTCGCCTTCGAGCTTGGTCAGAATAGCATTTGCGTCGATCAGACCCTTACCCATCTTATCGCGATACTGCGACATATAGATATAATAAGTACCGTCAGCCAACGGCAGATACTTGTAGTCGCCATCCTTCTTGTAGCTCTCGATATCGCGCACGGTCTCCTCGATGTAGTTGCGCAGATCCGTTGCCTTCAAGGTCAGACCCAGCTCGTCAGCATACGACAGTGCCAATGCTGCCACACCCGTTGCGTGGGGGCAAGCCATCGACGTACCGCTCATATAACCATAACCATTGACAACCGTACTCAGCACCTCAGCCGTCGTGCTACCATAGCCATTACCTACGTACGGGTTATCCAGATCACTGAAAAATGGATCACCACCCGGAGCTGCAACATCAGCCCAAGTACCATAGTTGGTAAAGTACGACGGACGATAGTCTGCCGCAATTGCAGTTACCGCCATAACATTATCGTCAGCTGCGGGATACTTCTTCACATCACCCTGATAGTAACCCTCGTTACCTGCTGCAAACAGAATCAGACCACCAGCCATAGGACCAACCTGCACCTCGCCCGTCTCGTCCATACCGGCATACGTCGAGAAGTACTTGATCGCCTCCTTCAACGAGGTGAACTCCGACTGATTCCAATTGATGTTAGCCTGAGTGTAGCCCCAGCTATTGTTGCAGATCACTGCGCCATTGTTACAAGCATAGGTAAGCGCACGTGCCGCATAGTCAGCACCACGACCGCTACCCTCTTCGCCCATCGTCGCACAGCTCATCAGCAACACACCGCGGTTGTCGCTCGAACCACCAGCAATACCCGAAACACCCGTATTGTTATTGTTCATCGCTGCAATCGTACCCGCTACGTGAGTACCGTGGTTTGCACCCGTATTCGAGGTCGAGGGGTTCTTCATCGAACCGAAACCGCCATTCTTACCGATGTTGCTACCATTGGGGCTATCCTTGTAGAAGTAGTAACCGAAGACATCATCGACATAACCATTCTCATCATCATCTTCGCCCTCGACACCATTCTTCTCAGCCTCGTTGAACCAGATATTGTTTGCCAAATCCTCGTGGTCGTAATCGACAATACCATCGACAATCGCCACGATGACCTTATCCGAACCGGTACACTTATCCCACGCAGGAACGACATTCACATCGGCACCCTTCACAGCTCCCTTGATGTAGGCCGTGCCATTCGACTTCTTCCAATCGGTACCGCGGTTCTGGTAGTGCCACTGCTCAACCAATCGGGGATCGTTGAAGGGCAACTCCTCGTCAGCCATAATCTGCTCGGTAGCAGCCACCACCTCCGAATTGGTCAACTTCACCTTGGGCAGCGAGATCTCCATATTGAACTCGACAACCGCCAGATCCTTGTTGCTCGACAACATCTCGCTAACCTTCGACATCGAAACGCCCTCGTCGAACGAGATCTTGTACCACAAGTGCAGACCCGCCTTGCGCTGGCGAGCCTCGAAACGACCCGCATTGGGGAACAGACGCTCGATGCTATAAGCACCCACGTTCTTGCAGAACGAGTCGATCGACTCGACACCCGTTACTACCTGACCCTCGCTCATCAAAGTCGTAGCCGACTCAACCGTCTCGATTGCCGACTCGCGGAACTTCACGATCACCTCACCTGCGATGGCCTGCTCAGCACTGAACACCATCTGAGGCTTCTGCGCCAGCAACTGCGACGATACCGAACCATCGATGTTCATCGTGTCGTCAATCTTCGGATCAACGCACGATGCCAACATTGCCGTTGCGCACATTAAGAGTAAAAATTTACACTTCATACGAATTATTGTTTAATTAATTTGTTTCATTCCGTTTCACCAGCGCGCGGTTCACGCAAAAACCGCACACTTCTGAACTTACAAATATAATAATTTTCTGCGTATTGACAAAAAAAAGAGGGACATTTATTGTTGTCCCTCTAAACATTTCGATCAAACACGCTTCCCACTACGGCAGAATCGGCTCCTCCGAGTTGAAAAACTTATGCTGAAACAGCAGTAGATAGACCACCGCAACCGAGATATAAGCGTCTGCTAAATTGAAAATTGCACCAAAGAAATAGTTGTTGCCATCGACCAGGAACGACAACCAATCGGGACAGCCATTCCACTGAAACAGCGGAAAATAGAACATATCCACCACACGACCGTGCATCAATCCTGCATAGCCGTCGCCCCAATGCGCCACCTCGAAGGGGGTCGATTCCGAGAAGATCAGACCATAAAACGCGCTGTCGATAATATTTCCGACCGCACCCGCAAAGATCATCGCCAGACCCACAACAACACCCGTCGGCGCCTTGGCGCGAATCAAGTACCACATATACCAAGCGATACCGCCCGCCATCACCACACGGAACAGGCTCAGAATCAACTTACCCCAATCCTTACCCAGCTCCATGCCGAACGCAAAACCCGGGTTCTCAACAAAGCGCAGCTGAAACCAATCAGGCACAACCATAATCGCCTCGCCCAAAGCCAAGTGCGTTTTGATCCATATTTTGAGCAATTGATCTGCCACGAGTAGCACAACGATCAATATCGACAATCTCTTACCGTTCATAGTCATTGAATATTTCCACAAAAATAGGAATTTTTTTGCGAAAAAGCAAAAGCGACCCCATAGTGGGATCGCTTATGCCTGATTGGTTCAGAGCCTAATTATTTCGTAGCCTCTTTAACCTTCTCAGCAGCAGCCTTTACAGCGTCAACAGCCTTCTCAGCAGCCTCAACACCAGCCTCAACCTTCTCAGCGGTCTCAACTACCTGCTCAGCTACCTCCTCAACCTTGGTCTGCTCGCAAGCCTCAGCCTCGGTGCACTCACCCTCAGCGCAAGCCTCGGTGCACTCCTCAGCAGCCTCAACTACCTCAACTGCCTCATCAGCAACAGCCTCAGCCTCAGCTGCGGGCTGGTTAGCGTTACCGCAACCTACGAATGCGAAAGCTGCAGCTACTACCATAAAAGAGAAAAACTTCTTCATAGTCGTAAAAATTTAAGATTGTTAAACCTTGCAAAAATAATTCTTTGATTTCAAAAATGCAAATAAATAGCCCGTTTAGTGTGCTTTTTTACTCATTTTTTCGAGCCAAAGCCGCAATGGGAATATCCGTACGAGTGATATGGGCCTTCGGGAAGAGATTTTTCACTCGTCCCCAGAGAATCGTGGCCTCCTCCTGCGTCAGACAATCGCCCACCGACACAATAAAATAGGGGTTGCGATAATCCTTATAGACCTTGATCGACGGAAAGTTCGCGCGGAACAGCTGCTCGGCCTCAGCCGCACGCTCGCGAGCATCTTGACTATTGTCATAGAAGATACCTACACGAAAACCACGCACGTGGCTACGTTGAGTCTGAACGGTTGCCGACGCCACCGCCGACGAGGCATCGCCGTGCTCACGCACCTCGATCGAGGCTCCGTTGTGGCTCTGCGAAAGTTGCGAGCGGAAATGGTCGAGATTCTGTGCGCAAAGCGTCATCGACGCTATCAACGCTATAATTATCAATGTGATACGTTTCATCTCTTGCGGAGGTTTCATCTATTAAATTCTATCGAGTTCTTCGGTCGATAATGCAAATTTACTAAGAAATTTTTGGAGTTCCATATCCGCAACGAAAATATTTTTACGCACGGGTCCCACCTTGACCTTTGCGTCGATCGTTACGCTCATATCGTCGATCTTCTTGTTGCGCAGGCGATTGAGCACCACGATAGCCGACAGCGGATCATAGACCTTCATTCTGGTCGAGATTTTCAACTCGCCCTCGTAGCGTTTGGGGAGCTCTACGGCATCACGCAACTGCAACATTAACACCTTATTACGATCGCAACTCAGCGTCAGTTCGGCCTCCTCCATCGTGATTTTGTGGCGAGTTTCGTTAGCCATCTTCACCACAGCATCAACGCCCGATAGTCCGTGAGGCACAATCTCCTCGATACCCTCAAAGCGTATCTTCTCACGCAGTTTCTCAGCCTGACGCTCGGCGTTGCACGAACCCAAAAGCAGCGCGCTCGCCACAACAAAAACCAAATATAGTCCTCTTTTCATCGTTTTACACCTATATAAACGTATGCGACTCCAAATGTCAATCGCTCAGCGCGGCACTCCTGCAAGCCCGCCTCGCGCATCATCTCGACAAAACGCTCAGGCGCAGGAAACTTATCGACCGATGCAGGCAGATAGTTGTACGCCGCACGATCGCCCGAGATCCAACCACCCACGACTGGCATCACCTTATGAAAATAGAAACGGAAAATCGGACCAAATATTTTGTTATTGGGACGCGAGAGTTCCAATATCTCAACCACACCACCCGAGCGCACCACACGCGCCATCTCACTCAGGCTCTGCTCCTTATGCACAAAGTTGCGCACACCGAAGCCTACCGCTACCGCATCGAACTCACCCTCAGCGTATGGCAGCTGCTCAGCATCGGCAATACTCAACTCAATCTGCTCGCTCAACCCACGCTTAGCCACCTTCGCACGACCGACCTCGACCATCTCCATCGAGATGTCAGTACCCGTAACCTTGACGCCATCAATGCCTTTGGCAATGGCAATCGCCATATCGCACGTACCCGTCGCAAGGTCCAGAACTCGTTTCGGAGCAAACTTGCGCAGCTCTCGCACCGCACGACGGCGCCACAAGTGGTCGATGCCGAGCGACAACAGGTGATTCAACATATCATAACTTGGGGCGATGCGGTCGAACATCGCTCGGATCGGGCTTTTTGCAACTCTCTTCTCACTCATAACTATTGGTAACGTATTGTCGTATCGGGTTTTATAAACGAAATGATCATTGTCGGGATCACCATCAGCAGCACGATCACCGCCACTGTACCCACATTCAGCGCCAGCCACCACCACAGTTCGACACTGATGGGCACCTCCGAGAGCATATAGCCCGACGGATCGAGCTTGACAACGTGTCCCCAGCGTTGCAAAGCGCAGATAGCCAAGCCTATAAGATTGCCCCACAGCGCACCACGTGCCACGATATAGAGCGAACGATAGAGGAACACTCGCTGAATCGACCCATTGCGCATACCCATCGCCTTCAACAGACCGATCATTCGTGTGCGTTCGAGCAGTATGATCAGCATTGCCGAGATCATATTCATCAGTGCCACGGCTATCATTATCACGATGATTACCACCGCATTGACGTTGTGCGCACGCAACCAATCGAAGATAGTCGGATAGCGTCGTTCGATGTCATCCGCCATCAGATTCGCCCCTTCGGTGATGCTCACCTCGGCAGCAATGCGATCGACATCGGTGGCAAATTCGCTGAGACGTGCGAAGTCGTGGCAATTGATCTCGTAACCCGTGATCTGCTCCTCGCCCCAACCATTAAGTCGCTGAACATTACGTAATTCAGTGATTACAATCATCTCGTCCATTTCGCCCATTCCGGTCGAGTAGATACCCGACACCTTGAATCGATCGCGACGAGGGCGACCATCCTCCTGCACGAACAACATCTCCACCTTCGAAGCGGTATCGAGGCGTAACATCGAGGCGAGCGACTCGGAGATCAGCAGATCCTTGTGGCGCTCCTCGCCACCCACACGCGGCAACGAGCCACGCACGAGATTTGCTGCGAAGAATCGCTCATCGTACCCCTCGCCCACACCTTTGAGCATCACGCCCTGCATCGCCTCTGAGGTACGGACTATGCCACCCTTAACGGCAAACGACGAGATCGAAGCGGTCAACGGCAGAGCCCGAACACGCTCTTCGAGAGTCGTCGAACGATCGATCGGAGCACGTTCGAACGACGAATTACCATCGAGATTAACCACCTGAACGTGAGCGCCAAAGCCGATGATCTTCTCAGTAATCTCACGCTTGAAGCCACTGATTACGGCCAACGCCACGATCATCACCACCACACCAATGGCGACGGTTGCCGTAGCGATTCGCACCATCACATTGCGGCGACCCTCGTCGGGCGACGAGGCGAGGCGGTGGGCTATGAAGAATTCGACGTTCAAAATTTCGTTAATTTTATGCAAAGTAAGGTAAAAATTTTATATTTTTGTCCAAATACTAAGAATTTTATGTCAAAACTTGCACTCATAACAGGAGCTTCGTCGGGTATCGGCGAGGCAACCGCCCGAAAATTGGCCTCGATGGGCTACGATCTGATTCTCACCGCACGACGTGCCGACCGTCTTAACGCCCTCGCCGAACAGTTGCGTACCACCAACAATGTCGAGGTGCAGACGCTCATCTTTGACATACGCGACGAGGCGGCTTGCGAAGAGCATTTGGCACAAATCCCGACCGATCGACCGATCGATGTGCTGGTCAATAATGCGGGTCTGGCGGCTGGCTTGGAGCATATTGACGCCGGCTCGACCGAGGATTGGAATGCGATGATCGATACCAATATCAAGGGTCTGCTCTACGTTACACGTATCGTTTCGCGCCGAATGATCGAGGTCCAGCGTGGTCATATCGTCAATCTCGGCTCGATCGCGGGCACCCAACCCTACGAAAATGGTGCGGTCTATTGTGCCTCGAAGCACGCCGTACACGCCATCTCGCAGTCGATGCGCTCCGATCTGGTTGCCCACGGCATCAAGGTGAGCGAGGTACGTCCGGGTATGGTCGAAACGGAGTTCTCGGTAGTGCGTTTCCACGGCGATGAGGAGCGTGCGAAGGGCGTCTATAAGGGCGTTACCCCACTGACAGGCAGCGATATCGCCGAGGTAATCGGTTGGATCGTCAGCCAACCCGCCCACGTCAATATCGACGACGTGCTGATCACTCCGCAGCAGCAGGCCAACGCCTATTTGACGGTGCGCAAATAATATTTTGCAACAATCTGCGTTAGAACACATATAACCAAAAAACAAAAATAAAATGCCCGTAGCAGGAATTAACATCGAATGGTTGCTGATCATCGTGATCGGCATCGTGGGAATGTTGGTGCAGGCGCGCCTCCAATCCATCTTTACAAAATATTCGCACGTGCGAACCTCGAACGGTATGACGGGGCGCGACGTAGCCGAGAAGATGTTGCGCGACAACGGTATCTATGACGTGCGCGTGATATCAACCGCAGGACACCTGACCGATCACTATAACCCCGCCGACAAGACCGTCAATCTCAGCGAGTCGGTCTATAACAGCCCCTCGATCGCCGCAGCGGCCGTTGCTGCGCACGAGTGCGGACACGCCGTGCAGCACGCACGAGGCTATGCGTGGCTCGAAATGCGCTCGATGTTGGTGCCACTGATCTCGATCACCTCTCGCTTCTCGACGTGGGTGATCATCCTCGGTATGCTCACAATCAACACCTTCCCTGCGCTGTTCTGGGTTGGTATTCTGATGATTGCAGGCTCGGCTCTCTTCTCGGTGATCACCCTGCCAGTCGAGTACAACGCCTCGGCTCGTGCGCTCGATTGGTTGCGCTCGACCCGCACACTCGATCCTTCGCAGATGGAGGGTGCGACGATCTCGTTGCGTTGGGCGGCTCGCACCTACTTGGTGGCTGCGCTGAGTGCTATCGCAACGCTACTCTACTACCTCGGATTTGCCCGCAACCGCGACTAATACACTCTGTATGGAACGGCTCGACGAGGCGGTATTTCTGGCCCTGAACTTTGACGGAGGCTCGGCCATCGACCAAGCGATGTTCATCGTGTCGGGTCGATTGACCTGGTTGCCACTATACCTGCTGATTATCTTCCTGATCTGGCGTCGATATGGCTGGCGCACAACGATTTTCGCCGTTCTGCTGATCGCAGCGGCAGTGGGCGCAGCCGACCAGATCTGCAACCTCTTCAAGAATGGATTGCAGATGTTGCGCCCCAACCACGATACCGATGTAATGCCATTTATGCACTTCCCTCTGCGCAATGGCGAGCCATTCGTCAACAAAGGACTCTATGGCACCGTGTCGGCCCACGCCTCGACCACAACCGCCATCGCCTGCTTGGCAGCCTCGTTCATCAAGCGGCAATGGTTTGCTGGCGTGGCTATCGTATGGGCGCTATCGATCTGCTACTCACGCATTTACTTAGGCGCACACTTCCCCTCGCAAGTATTGGCAGGCATCGCTTTGGGCGTGGCAATTGGAGCTGTGGGAGTCTTCGTGGCGCAGCGTGCGGGACTCTATCAGTGTGCCAAAGAGTAAAAAACGATACCTATATTTATATAAATGACCTCCGAAGTGTTAATATTTCGGAGGATTGTCGTATCTTTGTAGCTTAGAAATAACTATAAAACAAAATATACTATGGCATTTGAACTTAGCGAACAGGAACAGTTGCGACGTAACTCGCTCGCACAGCTGCGTACATTGGGCATCGATCCCTACCCCGCAGAGATGTTCGATGTAACGGCTACGGCCACCGAGATTCAGCAGAATTTCGACCCCGAACAGAATAACTATCAGGACGTTCGCGTCGCTGGTCGTATTATGAGCCGACGCATTATGGGTAGCGCGTCATTCTTTGAGATTCAGGACCACACGGGCCGAATCCAGATCTATATCCGCCGCGACGATGTGTGCGAGGGCGAGGATACTACGCTCTACAACACCGTATTCAAAAAGTTGCTCGACATTGGCGACTTCGTTGGCATCGAGGGCTTTGCGTTCATCACTAAGACGGGCGAGCTGTCGGTTCACTGCCGTAAGTTCACCATTCTGAGCAAGTCGATCCGCCCGCTGCCTATCGTTAAGGAGAAGGACGGTCAGGTCTATGACGCACTGACCGACCCCGAGGTGCGCTATCGTCAGCGTTACCTCGACCTGGCGGTGAATCCCCACGTGCGCGAGGTATTCGTGAAGCGTGCGAAGATTATGCAGACTATGCGCGAGTTCTTCAACGAGCACGGCTGCTTGGAGGTTGAGACCCCGATCCTGCAACCCATTCCCGGTGGTGCTGCGGCGCGTCCGTTCATCACTCACCACAATGCGCTCGACACCGATTTCTATATGCGAATCGCAACGGAGCTCTACTTGAAGCGACTGATCGTGGGTGGTTTCGCGGGCGTCTATGAGTTCGGCAAGAATTTCCGCAATGAGGGTATGGACCGCACGCACAACCCCGAGTTTACCTGTATGGAG
>JAZOMS010000127.1:0-8527 GCA_045654145.1 Alistipes sp.
CCATATGGACACGGATCTGGTGGGTGCGACCCGTTTCGAGGCGGCACTCGATCATCGTCACGTAGCCGTAGCGACGCAGCACGCGCCAATGGGTTACGGCGTGCTTGCCCTCGCTACCGTCGGGGTAGCAGGCCATCTTCATACGGTGCGTGCGACTGCGGCCGATATGTCCCGTAACCGTACCCTCGTCCTCCTCGAAGTTACCCCACACCAGCGCAACGTAGCGACGCGAAATGGAGTGGTCGTAGAACTGCTTGGCGAGGCGTGCCGCGGCGTCTTCGTTCTTGGCGATGACGAGCAGACCCGATGTATTTTTGTCGATACGGTGGACCAATCCCGCGCGCATATCGTGCCCCTGAAACATCGGCAGGTTGCGTAGGTGGTAGGTCAGCGCATTGACCAGCGTGCCCGACCAGTTGCCACAACCGGGGTGAACGACCATACCGGCGTGCTTATTGACCATAATGATATCGTTGTCCTCGTGTACGATGTCGAGCGGAATATCCTCGGGTGTGATCTCGACCTCGCGGCGGGGGTATGGCATCACGATCGAGATGCGGTCGAGGGGTTTGACCTTGTAGCTCGATTTGGTGGGGACGCCATTGACCAGAATGTTGCCATTGTCGGCGGCTGTTTGGATACGGTTGCGCGACACGTGCTCCATACGAATCGTCAGAAATTTGTCGATTCGCATCATCGCCTGTCCCTTATCGACCGTCAGCGCAAAGTGCTCGAACAATTCGTCCCCCGAGCGTTCGCCCGCACCTTCGTCGCCCTCCTCGTCGAGCAACAGGATATCCTCGTCGTCGTTGATCATACGTATTGTCAATCAGCCTTTTAGTTGTTTATTCAAAGAATGTTGTTTCCTCCGTTGCGGTGGGCTCTTCGGTGGGAGTGATGACATCGCCTTCGGGCAGATACTGCTCGCCACGAGCCACAGCAGCCAACGAGTCGGCAGCACGACGCTCAGCCAAAAAGGCAGCCTCGATCACCATCAGCGAGTCGGTGATCTGAGCCTCACGCAGCTCGCGCTCGCTCTCCAAACGACGTGCGGCACGGTCCGATGCCACGCTCTGTTTCTCGATCTTCTCGGGGTCGAGCGTCAGGTGCAGATCGACACGCTGACCCAGCGTGAGCACCTTATTCTGCTGAGGCGATTGCAGATAGACACGCGCATCCTTGCGGTCGAGCACCTCGATATCCTCATCGAAGAGCACGCGACCCACATTCAGACCCACCTCCCACAGGCGGCTCTTGGCCTCTTTGAGCGGGAATCCGATCACCTTCGGCACGCTCACCGCGCCACTCTCGGCCGACACGCCCACCACGAGCGTAATGCCCGAGCCAGCCTCAGCCTCGATGTTGTCGCCACGAGTGATGACACGGTCGCGGAAGCGCTCCTCCAAGACGTTGTTGGTAGCCATATCCGAGCGGTAGATCAGCTCGGCGATCTCCAAACCTGCGATTTCGAGGTTGTTCTTGGCCTGACGCAACGAGTAACCCGTAACGTAGGGTATCTTGACCGATTTCTGTGCGAACGAGTTGATCGTAACATAGATCTTGCGTCCGGGCTTGACAGCAACCTCGGCCTTGGGATTCTGCTCCAAGACGATACCACCATCATAGACAGGCACATAGAGCGAATCGTTGACGATGATTTCGAGGTCGTGCTTTTTGGCCAGATGCTCAGCGTCGCCGATCGAGATACCCGTGAAGTCGGGCACCGAGCAACGTGCGCCGTGGCGGGTTCCGAGCTGCATCAGGTAGTGGGCCGCAACGAGCATTGCCGCAATTGCCAACACGATCCACACCAACGTGCGCAGTACGGGCGAGGTGCGGAAGATCTCGTATGTCTTCTTAATGAAACTCATAACTATTTGGGTTTTAATCGTTTTCGTTTATTATTTCGGCGCATTGCGATAGAGATAGACCGCAATGACGGCATAGATCATATTTGGGATCCAGACGGCCAGCGCAGGGTTCATCACACCACCCTTGGCGAACTCTTCGAAGAAGCGACCGAAGAGGATGTAGGTGAAACAGAGCGTGATACCCACACCGATATGCAGACCCATACCTCCACGAATCTTGCGCGACGAGAGCGACACTCCGATCAGCGTCAGGATGAAGGTCGCCAGCGGGTACGAATAGCGCGTATGTCGCTCAACTTCAAGCAGTCCGATCATATTCGAGCCCTTAGCTTTCTGCTGCGAGATGAACTCGTTGAGTCGGCCGATCTTCATCGTCTTGATCAGCTCATTGACACGTCCCAGCTCCGTCGCATCGAGGTTGATCAACGTATCGAGCTTGGTCTGTTTCTCGAATCGCTCACCCTCCATCGGGTCGAACGTGCGTGTGATATATCGCTCAGCAGTCCAATGGCGTGTCTCGGGATTGAACTTCACCTCGGCCGCTTCGAGCATAGCAACCATCTGATTACCATTATATTGCTCCAATGCAAGGAACGATGCTCGATTATCTCGACCCGAATAGCCACGCACGTAGGCGTAGAGTCCTGGTTCGATCTGGCGATAGATATGGCGGTCGTAGCGGATGTTTTGTCGTTTTTTGAGGTAGAGAGCCTCGAATGCCACCTGCTTTTCGCTCGTCACGGGGATCACCCAAAGGTTGAGTCCAAGCGACAGCATTGCGATGATCATCGACGAGATAAAGTAGGGCCACATCAGTCGTCGGAAGCTCACACCGCTCGACAGAATGGCTGTAATCTCGGTCTGGTAGGCCATCTTCGAGGTGAAGAAGATCACGGCAATGAATGTGAACAGACCGCTGAACTTATTGATAAAGAATGGGATAAAGTTGGCGTAATATTGGAACAAAATTGCATCGAGCGGCGCCTTCAACTCATAGAAATCGTCGGTCTTCTCGGTCCAATCGAACACCACCACGATCACGATAATCAGCGCAATCGAGAAGAAGTAAGTGCCGAGGAACTTACGAATGATATAACGATCGAGTATTTTGAGTCCAAGGTTACGCATCTCGTTTACAGACGTTTAGTGAGTTTAACAACCATCTCGCGCTTCCACTCGGCAAAGCTACCGTCCTGAATTCTGCGGCGCGCCTCGCCCACCAGCCACAAGTAGAACGCCACGTTGTGCAGCGATGCGATCTGAGCCGCGATCATCTCGCCCGCAATGGTCATATGGCGCAGATAGGCCTTCGAGTAGAGCGTATCGACGAAACTCGTGCCATTGGGGTCGATCGGCGAGAAGTCGTCGCGCCACTTCTGGTTGCGAATATTAATAATACCCTCGCTGGTGAACAACATACCGTTGCGACCATTGCGTGTGGGCATCACGCAGTCGAACATATCGACACCTCGGTCGATCGCCTCCAAGATATTGACGGGCGTACCCACACCCATCAGGTAGCGGGGACGATCCTCAGGCAGCACCGCATTGACCACCTCGATCATACGGTACATCACCTCGGTGGGCTCGCCTACGGCCAGTCCGCCAATAGCGTAACCGTCTGCATCATACTGCATTACGTTGCGTGCAGCCCGCTCACGCAGATCCTCGTAACCACAACCCTGAACGATCGGGAACAGCGACTGCGAGTGGCCATATTTGGGTTGGGTCTGATTGAAACGGTTGAAACAGCGATCCAGCCAGCGCTCGGTCAGCGCCAGCGACTTCGAGGCATAGTCCCACGGAGCATCACCCGGCGGGCACTCGTCGAATGCCATCATAATGTCGGCACCGATCGTACGCTGTGTATCCATCACATTTTCGGGCGTGAAGAGGTGTTTCGAGCCGTCGATATGCGACGCAAAACGGCAACCCTCCTCGGTCAGTTTGCGGCACGCCGCCAACGAAAAGACCTGAAAACCACCACTATCGGTGAGCATCGGTCCCTCCCACGTGCTGAAACGATGGACACCACCCGCCGCCTCGATCACCTCCATACCGGGACGCAGATAGAGGTGATAGGTGTTAGCCAGAATAATCTTAGCGCCCACGTCGTCGCGCAGGTCGCGGTGGAAAATACCCTTGACACCCGCAGCCGTGCCGACGGGCATAAAAATGGGAGTTGGGATCACGCCGTGATCGGTAACGATCTCACCCGCGCGAGCCTTCGAATCTTGTGCTTTATGTTGTAGTGTAAACTTCATTCGGACAAAGATACAAAATTTTTCGTCTAGTTGTTCACTCGGTAGGCACGTTGAACGCCGCGGATACGCAAAATGCTGTGGATCAGCATATCGACCACATTCGTGCTCGGCACCTCGACGTTGATCAGTCCCGACAGCGTACCCCCGCCCGACGAGAGATTCATTGAACGGATATTGAGCTTCAAATCGCGGTTCACAACCTCCGTGATGCGATTGACCATACCCGTCGTGTCGTCGGCCACAATCTTGATCGAGGCGCGGAATGCTCCGCCCTGAACCTGCTCGCGCCAACGCGCCTCCATAACACGATAGGGATAGTTCTCGCGCAGTCGGGCAGCATTGGGGCAATCAGTGCGGTGGATGGTGATACCCGCATTGATCGTAACGAAACCAAACACCTCGTCGCCCATAATCGGGTTGCAGCACTTGGCCAGCTTGTAGTCGATCTTGCTGATCTTATCGTCGATCACCAACGCATCGCCCGAGGGTCGCATATTGTAAACCTTGTTTGAGTCGAGCTTGGCGGCATCGATCGCGGCGGCTGTCGAGCGACGTTGCTCATCGGCCTCGCCACTCAGGTGGCGCGAGATGATCTCCTTGATCTGCGCAAAGTCGATCTTCTCGTTCAAAATGCGGTTATAGAGCTCGGTTCCCGTGCGTATTTTCAGCGATTTACACAGATATACCACCGCATCATCGATAGCGATGTTCATCTTCCAATTCTTCAACTTGCGCTCCAACTCCTCGCGTCCCAAACGTGCCTGACGAGCCTGCTCCTCACGCAGGAATTGGCGTATTTTGTTGCGGGCCTTGGTAGTCGTAACCACGTTCAGCCAATCCGACTTGGGGGTCTGATTCTTCTGGGTTATGATCTCGACGATATCGCCATTGCGCAGCACCTCGCGGATTGACACATTGCGGTGGTTGATCTTGGCACCGGCGCAGGTACAACCCACATTGGAGTGGATATCGAAGGCGAAATCGAGCACCGTAGCGCCCTCGGGCAGCTTACGCAGGTCGCCCTTGGGGGTGAAGACGAAGATCTCGCCCGTGGCGGGCTTGGCGTCGAAACGCTGCACAAGCGAGTGTGTCGTGGTCTCCATCAACTCGCGCAGACGACCGAGCCACTGCTCGCTGGTCTGGGCACCCTGATTGACACCCTTGTAACGCCAATGGGCGGCGATACCTCGCTCAGCCACCTCATCCATTCGTTCCGAACGGATCTGCACCTCGACCCAACGCCCCTCCTTGGTTACAACGGTCGTATGCAACGACTCGTAACCATTTGATTTAGGGATAGATATCCAATCGCGCATACGTTCGGGATTGGGCGTATAGAAGTCGGTTACCACCGAGTAGATATTCCAGCAGAGGGTCTTTTCGATCTCGCGCGGACAATCGACAATGATACGCAGGGCGAAGATGTCGAATACCTCCTCGAACGGGATGTGGCTCTTGCGCATCTTGGTCCAGATCGAGAAAATAGACTTTGTTCGGCTCTTGATGTGGTATTCGTAACCCATCTTGTCGAGCTTGGGAATAATCGGCTCCAAGAAGCGTGCGATCAACTGCTGACGCTCCTGCGAACTCTCCTCCAATTTCGACATAATATGTTGGTAGTCATCGGGTTCAAGATAACTCAATGAGATATCCTCCAACTCGCTCTTAATGGCATACAGACCCAACTTATGGGCGATCTGAGCGTAGATATTGAGGCTCTCCCAGCTCTTTTTGTGGTGTTTCGCAGCGGGGAAAATCGACAGCGAGCGCATCACTTCGAGGCGGTCAGCCAGCTTGATCAGGATCACGCGCGGATCGGTCGAATAGGATACAATCAGGTCGCGGAAATTATCGGCCTGCTCCTTAGCCACCTTGGTCTTTACGTCCGAGATGTTTGCCAGCGCACGGGTGATATCGACCACGTAATCGCCAAACAATGAGCGTATTTCGGTCGTTCGACGCTCCAACTCCTCCGCACCCTGCTTAGCCGCCAGACGCACCACATCGTGCAGAATGGTGGCTACGGTCGAGTTGCGACCCAAGCCGATCTCCGAGATCACTATTTCGGCCGTACGCACGGCGTGGTCCAACATTGGCGAGCCGTCGTAACGGGTCAAACCCTCCATTGCGCGGTCTGCATATTCGAGCGCCTCGGCAACAAGTTGTTGTGTCGTGGGCGAAAAATTAGATCTTACCAAATCGAGCAGACGTGCATAACGCTGCTCACGAGTGATAGTGTCCATAGCTTTCAACGTGCTTAAAAACTAATATCGGCACAAGATACGAATTTCTATTCACAATTCATAATTAAGACAGCTGAGCACTCTTTTCCTCCTTCGCGCCTCAGCCGAGGAAAGTGCGTTGTTGTCTAATGTAAAAAGGTCTGACTTATACTTAATAATTAAAGCCCCGCAAAAGCGAGGCCTTAATTATTAAATGTGCATTGAACCCTACTTCGCCAATGTCATCTCATCAACCAGGTGGCCTGCGCCTGCAAACTTGTCAATCACGAACAGCACGTAGCGAATATCTACCGAGATCGTGCGCTGCAACTCAGGCTCGAAGGCGATATCGCCACTCATTGCCTCCCAGTTGCCGTCGAATGCCAAACCTACAAGCTCACCACGTGCGTTCATCACGGGCGAACCTGAGTTACCACCCGTGATGTCGTTATTTGAGATGAAACCAACACGCAGCTCGCCATTCTTATCAGCATAGCGACCGTAGTCCTTCTGTGCATAGAGCTCCTTCAAGCGTGCGGGCACGGTGAACTCCATCGGATTCGAGGGATCCTCCTTCTCCATCACACCGCGCAAAGTTGTGTAATACTTATACATAACGCCGTCCTTCGGGTCGTATGCGCCCACGTTACCGTAGGTCAGACGGATCGTGAAGTTAGCGTCCGAGTACCACATCTTGTCGGGCTGCTGCATCATCAGACCAGCGATATATTTGCGGTGACCTTCGGCATACTTTGCGCCCGACTCGCGGGTGCTCATTGCAGCCTTGTAGTACATCTCATAGACCGACTTAACCATCGGCATTGCGGGGTCGGCAGCCACCTTCTCCGCATCGAAATTCTCAATCAGAGCCATCGTCTTTGCCTCATCGACGAAGATCGAGTTGTCGAACAGATAGTCAACGTATGCGTTCACATCACCACCAAACTTGGCATCGATCTCCTCGGCATAGAACGAGGGCAGTGTCTTCATATTCTCGCGCACGATGGTGAGCATACGCTTCGCCACCTTGCGGTCGGTCGAGGGGCTATAATCCTTAAAGAACGCCTCAGCAACAGCTTTTGCGCGATCAACGTCCTTAATCTGCTTGGTGTTGTTATATCGAATTGCGGGCATCACGAACTCCACAGCACGCAGGAATGCCTCCGAGAGGTACTGCGATGTTGCGGTTGCCTCTTCGCGCTCAGCGACTGCCTCGCGAATCTTCGTCAGAGCGTCGATATAACCCTCCTCAGGCAGGGTGTTGGCATTAGCCCAGCTCTGGAACGACTGCTCCTGAGCCTCTTTTTTAGCCTTCACGTTGAGTTTCTCGACGCCGCGCGACATACCGATCGAGTTCTTCCAATAGTTCGACGACGAAGCGTACTTCGAGGCGTACTGGATGCGGATCTTGTCGCTTGCCTGCATATCCTCTTTGAGGATCGCCTGACGCTCGCCACGGATATAGATACGCTGGGGGTTGGTTACCTTCAACATCTCGTCGATCTCGTACGAGGTCATATAGCGCTGGGTCGAGCCGGGGAAACCCATAATCATCGTATAGTCGCCCTCCTCGACACCTGCCAGCGACACCTTCAAGTGCTTTGCGGGCTTGTAGGGCACGTTGTCAGCCGAGTAAGCTGCGGGTTTGTTGTTCTTGTCGGCATAGATACGAAACATCGAGAAGTCGCCCGTATGGCGGGGCCACATCCAGTTGTCAGTATCACCGCCAAACTTACCTATCGAGGTGGGGGGAGTACCTACCAAACGTACATCCGAGAAGACCTCAATCACAAATGCAAAATACTGATTACCACCGAAGAACGACTTCACCGACAGCTCCATATCGGGATACTGCTTTTCGAGTTTCTTCATCAGCTTCGCGCGGTTCTCGCGGGTGATTTTGTCGTACTCGTGCTGGCTTGCGGTCGAAGGCACGTTGCCCACCATCTCGGCCGTAACGTCGATGATCTGGCGCACGAAACGAACCTGCAAACCGGGTGCGGGGATCTCCTGCTCGCGCGACATCGCCCAGAAACCATTTTTGAGGTAGTCGTGCTCGACGCTACTCAGCGCCTGAATCGAGCCGTAGCCGCAGTGGTGGTTGGTCAGCAGCAGACCCTCGCTCGACACGATCTCGCCTGTGCAACCGTTGCCGAAGATGACGATTGCA
>JAZOMS010000128.1:0-20981 GCA_045654145.1 Alistipes sp.
CATTGCTCTGTGCTCTTGTGGTGGCGTCGTGTGCCGAGCCGCCCAAGATGGCTGAGGAGGTCGCTGCCGAAAAGGTCCTCATCGCCTACGTAACCTCGTGGTCCAAAAGCGAGGTCAATCCCGAGTATCTCACCCACATCAACTACGCCTTTGGCCACGTTGATTCGACCTTCGATCGTGTGAGGGTCGATAACCCCAAGCGACTGATGAGTATCGTCGCTCTCAAAAAGAGTCATCCTCACTTGAAGGTGCTGCTCTCGATTGGCGGTTGGGGCAGTGGCAATTTCAGCGAGATGGCCTCCGATTCGGTGCTGCGCTGGAAGTTTGCGCAGGACTGCGCTGCAAAGGTTGAGGAGTTCGAATTGGATGGTATCGACATCGATTGGGAGTACCCCACAACGGGTGTTGCTAATATCTCCTACTCGGAGTTCGACACCGAGAACTACACCCTTATGATGCGCGACATCCGCAATGCAATAGGCTGGGATAAACTCCTCACGCAGGCCACCGTAGCCAGCGCGCAGTATATCGATTTCGTGGCTGTCGATCCGTACATCGACTTCACCAACGTGATGTCCTACGATCTGGGTTGGGCTCCATACCACAACTCGCCGCTCTATCCCACCGAACTGATGGATAAGATCAGCGTCGATGAGGCTGTGAAGCTCCACTTGGCGGCTGGTGTGCCCCCCGAAAAGCTGGTGATGGGACTTGCATTCTACGGTCGAGGCAAAAAGGGTTTCCCTCGCCAGCGCGACCTCACGCAGGCTCATTTGGTCGAGGGTGACTACACCTTCTGCTGGGATCCTAAGGGTCAGGTGCCCTACATCGTCGATGCGAGCGGTGAGCTGGTTTTTGGTTACGAGAACGAGACTTCGTTGGCGTTGAAGGCTGAGTATATCCTCGCTCAGGGGTTGAAGGGTGGAATGTATTGGTCGTATGATGGCGATAACGAGCAGGGTGATCTGCGTCGTTGCGTATTCAAGGTGCTCAACCGTCCTGCTGGCAAGGAGTAGCGGATTGAGGATCGCTGAGGAGAGTGTCTTTTGGCGAGCAGTCAGCAGCATTGTCGGCGAAACAATAGTCAAATAAAGGTAATTCGTATGAAGTTTTTCGGAGCACACGTAAGTGCATCAGGAGGTGTTGAGAATGCACCACGAAACGCCTCAGCAATAGGGGCTAAGGGCTTTGCGCTCTTCACCAAAAATCAACGTCAGTGGCGTTCGGCTCCCCTCACGGCCGCATCGATCGAGGCCTTTGGTCGCGAGCTCGTCGCTGCGGGTATCGACCCGAAGCACGTGCTGCCGCACGATAGCTATCTGATCAACCTCGGCCATCCCGAGCAGGAGGGTTTGGAGCGTTCGCGCGAGGCCTTTCTGGACGAGATGCAACGTTGCGAGCAACTCGGTCTTGATCGCCTCAATTTCCACCCCGGCTCGCACCTCAAAAAGATCTCGACCGAGGAGTGTCTGGATCGCGTGGCGGAGTCGATCAATATCGCTCTGCGCTCGACACGTGGCGTTACGGCCGTGATCGAGAATACGGCGGGTCAAGGCTCGAATGTGGGCTTCGCCTTTTGGCAGTTGCGACGCATTATTGATGGGGTCGAGGATAAGTCGCGTGTGGGTGTCTGCCTCGACACTTGCCACTCGTTTGCGGCGGGTTACGACCTCTCGTCGGAGCTGGCTTGCGAGCGTACATTCGAGGAGTTCGGCCGCGAGGTGGGATTCCAATACCTGCGAGGCGTGCATCTCAACGATGCCCTGCGCCCATTGGGTAGCCGTGTTGACCGCCACGCCCCGCTCGGCGAGGGACAGATCGGTTGGGATTGCTTCCGATTCATCGCTCGCGACAGCCGTTTCGACGACCTGCCGTTGATCCTCGAAACTCCCGACGAGAGCCGTTGGACCGAGGAGATCGAGATCTTGAATAAATTTGCAAACGAATGAATATGAAACGATTAACGTTATTGATTGCTGCGCTCGTCGTGGCATTTGCGACCTCGGCTCAGAGCCGTCTGATCGAGGCTAAGATGGAGAGTAAGCTACTCGGTACCGAGAAGGAGTATTCGATCTATCTGCCCGATGGTTACGACAAGTCGGATCGCTCCTATCCGGTTCTCTACCTGCTCCACGGTGCAAACGGAACCCACACCTCGTGGCCCACTTCGGGCAACGCCAAGCGCATTATTGATGCGGTGATCAAGGAGGGTCGCTCGCTTCCGATGGTGATCGTGATGCCCGATGCATCCGGCGAGGGTAAGGATCATAACGGTCTGAATTTCGGTTATTTCGACCAGACCAATTGGCCCTACGAACGCCACTTCATCGAGGAGTTCATTCCCTACATCGAGCGCACCTATCGCATCAAGGCCGACAAGCGCACTCGTGCCATTGCAGGTCTGTCGATGGGTGGTTACGGCACGGCATTCTATGCGATGCGCCACCCCGAACTCTTCTCGTCGGCGTGCCCGATCAGCGCCCGAATGAGTGGTACGCCCTACAATAAAAATCGCTCATATACAGACGAATATATCGCTACGCTCGACTTGTTGGCGGGTGTGAAACTGGCGCAAGCGCTGACAGCTGACGAGGCGAAGGCAGTCGGCACGGTGCGTTGGCGTGTGGATTGTGGCGACGATGACTATCTGTTCGACGGTAATATCGATTTCGTGCGTGCGTTGCGTGGGCACAAGATCGCAGTCGAGCTACGTGTTCGTGATGGTGGCCACTCGTGGATCTATTGGCAGACTGCCCTGCCTGATATCCTGACCTACGTTTCGATTGGGTTTATGGAGTAGGGTTGCTCAGTACAGATGAAAAAACCGCGCTAAACAATCGTTTAGCGCGGTTTTGTTTAACGGGTGCCCAGGACAAGACTCGAACTTGCCCGAGCTAATGCTCACTACCCCCTCAAAGTAGCGTGTCTACCAATTTCACCACCTGGGCATTACGTCGAAAGAACTCTCATTTCGAGGGCACAAAGATAGCGACTATTTTCATTTCCGCAAAATTTTAGGCAACTTTTTTCGTTAACTTGCCGATTTCACGAATTTTAATCGCGACGATCTGTCTGCCCTTTGTCGTTTAGAACTTCAAATGTCGCTCGACCTTTGCGGGATAGATGTCGGCTATGGTGATCATAATGCCGGTCTCCTCCACCGCTCCGAAGTCGTTGTTATGCACCGTCGGGAAGGTACGCATCGAGGGCGACAGACTCATATAGGAGTTGATCAGCGGCGGGATGTTCTCGCCACGCTCGCGCACCTGCTGGCACAGCGTGCGGTGATCCTCGTTGTAGTTGTCGCCCGTGAACATCGCATCGTACTTCTCGTAGTCGATATCCATCGCAATGGGGTCGAAACCCTCCATCAGCGTATCGTGATCGGGGAAGTAGCGGCGCATAAAGTAGATGATCATATTACGAGCCTCGACATCGAAGTTGGTGTACATCGTAACCTTGCCGAAGAAGTAACGTACCTCGGGATTGAGTACGATGAGTGCGCCAAGTCCGTCCCAAAGGTTGTCTAACGCAAAGATACTCTTGTTGTTATCGCGCGACTGATAGCGCGGTTGCACGAACGAGCGACCCAGCTCGATGGTCCACGGCAGGAACTCCTCGCGGAACTTATCCGAGAAACGGAAGTAGTGCTCGGTCGAGAGGTGTGCAGGGTGCGACGAATGGCAGACGATGAAACGGTAGCCGCCCACGATTTCGCGTGCTGCGGGGTCCCACACGATCAACTGCTGGTAGCCATCTTCGGCCAGATCATCGGCGTCGATATCGACCTCTTCGCCTGTGCCGCCACCCGCCTCGCGGAACGATACTTCGCGCAGGCGACCGATCTCGCGCATCACGGCGGGCGAGTCGGCAGCCGTAACGACATAGATCTCGTTGTGAGCTTTGTTTGTATCTCTAATCTTCTTATCGGCAGTCAATTCGCGTTCGATCTCTTCGCGCGGAACAGCCTCGATAATAGGTTTCATTTCACACATAAAAATAGGGCATTTACGCAAAGGTAGCTATTTTAGATGACAAACAACTACTTTTTGACCTATTTTTGCATTTCGTAGGCTTTTTTACGTACAAATACCACCTGCTCGTCGTACGATCCGACCGCCTGCAACTCCTCGCGCGAGATGGGCTGACCGAATCTCAGGGTGAAGGTTTGCCCCTTCTGTCGCACCATCTCATCGACCAGCAGAATCATCTCGATGTTGAACTTGATGCCCAGCTTTTGACGCAGGTTGGCGATGGTGTAGAAACGGTTTGAGAGCTGACCCTCGACAAACACCGGAACAACCTGACGATCAGTCGAGTGAGCCTGCTTGATGAAGTTCTTGCGCCACTCCAAGTCGGCCACTACACCCCCCCTGCGACGCGAGCACATACCCGCTGGAAAGGTCATAATCGGCAGCGGGCCGTCGAATGCCTCGTGCATACGGCGGGCGTATGCCGAATTCTGGCGACCAAACTTATTGACGGGGAGCCAGATGGGTTGCAGCGGCTCCATATACATCAGCAGGTCGTTGATCACCACGCGCACATCGCCCAGACGTGAGCCGATAGCCTCGGCCAGCATCATTCCGTCCATACCGCCAAAGGGGTGGTTCGAGGCGAAGATGTAGCGACCGTTGGGATCGAGCGAGTCGAAGCCCTCGACCTTGTAGCGGATGTCGAGAATCTTGAATGCACCTTGGATGAATTCGAGAGGCGACTTATCGCCGTAATTATCTATGGCACAATTGAGTATATCTTCGTGAATTAGGTTGCGCAGCCAATTGATAACGAAGCGCGGGATGTAGCGTTTAATGCGTGGAGCCTTGTTCTCCAAAACTCGATTAATGTCGATTCTATCCATAAAAAAGATTTTTATGGATACAAAGATAGAAAATATGCGCGAAAATCCTCTTTTTTTGAGTAACTTTACGCCCAAATATGCAAAAATGAACGCAACAACTACATACCATACCCCCGTATTGCTCTCTGAATCGGTCGATTTGCTTGCGATCGATCCCGATGGCACATACGTCGATTTGACCTTCGGTGGCGGAGGTCATTCGCGCTACATACTCTCGCAGCTCTCCGAGCGAGGTCGATTGTTTAGTTTCGACCAAGATCCCGACGCCAAGGCCAACTGCCCCGACGATCCCCGTTTCCACTTCGTCGAGAGCAACTTTCGCTTTCTGCGTGGCGCGTTGCGCTATCGAGGTGTCGAGCAGGTCGATGGCATTCTGGCCGATCTGGGCGTGTCGTCGCACCACTTCGACTGCACCGAGCGAGGATTCTCGTTCCGTGGCGAGGCTCCGCTCGATATGCGTATGAACTATCGCAACGGTCGCTCGGCAGCCGACATCGTCAATGAGGCAGATGCCGCAACGCTCACCCGCATCTTTGGCGAGTGGGGCGAAATCGATACCCCCTACAAGGCTGCCAACTGCATCGTGCGCGCTCGTGCCACATCGCCGATCCTCACCACCGCACAGCTGGTCGAGGCGGTTGCACCCTGCACCCCCCGCAAGGACGAGAGCAAGTTCCTCACCAAGCTCTTCCAGGCACTGCGCATCGAGGTGAATGGCGAGATGGAGGCGTTGAAGATGGCTTTGGAGCAGAGTTTGAAGATGTTGCGTCCGGGCGGTCGCCTATCGGTCATCTCGTACCACTCGCTCGAAGATCGTCTGGTGAAGAATTTTATGCGCAATGGAACCTTCTCGGCACAAGCCGAAAAGGATTTCTTTGGTCGCTCGACCACGCCGTGGCAACTCGTTACACGCAAGGCCGTAGCCCCCTCGGCTGAGGAGATCGAGCGCAACCCTCGTTCGCGTAGCGCACGACTGCGTGCTGCCGAGAAACTTTAACCGATTGACGTTTGGTGTGATGAGATACGACGAAGATATTGAGATCGACCCCTCGTTTCGTGAGGAGCGTGAGCGTATGGAGGCCGAGGCCGAGTTTAACCGTCGCGTGCGTCGCGAAGTGATTCGTATGCATAGCGGTCAGGCCGATGAGGATCTGGCCGAGGACGAGCGCCTGCGTGCCGAGCAGGAGGAGGCCGAAGAGGAGCAACGTGCCAGAGAGGAGCGTCGTCGCAACAGTTGGTGGAACAAGTGGTTTCAGGCGCTGTTCACGGGCGAGATCCTCACCAACGAGGAGACTCGACACATCTATCCCTACCTGATGTTTGTGGCGGGAATGTTCTTCCTGAGTATCTTTATTCTCTTCTCGGCGTTGCGTCTGGACATCAAGCGCTCGCGTCTGCAAGATGAGCTCAGAGTGTTGCAGGAGCAGTCGGTGCGTCAGTCCGAGCAGCTCTATCGAGCCACCTCGCGTGGAGCGACCATTGAGCAGTCGAAGGCCCGCGGATTGAACCTCGAAGAGTTGCCTACTCAAACCTACATCATTGATAACGACTAAGTTATGCCTGAACAGAAACATACTATCAAGCGTCAGATTCGTCGCCGAGCGCTATGGCTCTATGTCGCCTTCTTTGTGATGGTGGCGACAATCATCGCACGTCTGATCTATATACAGTTTTTCAGCACCACGACGGCCAAGTATGCCAGTGCGGTGTCGGATCGTATTATCAAAACCAAGACACTCAAAGCGCGTCGTGGCGATATCTTGATGCGTGATGGCGAGCCGTTGGCTACCGTGTTGCCCCTCTACCAGGTGTCGTTCGACTTTGGTTCGGAGGCTCTCGACTCGGTTGAGCGTTACAACAAACTCTCCGACTCGTTGTCGGGTCTGCTGGGTAACTATTTCGCCAAGGAGGGCTACTCGAAGTCCCACTTTAAGCAGATTCTCAATGGCTACCATCGCTACAATCGTTTCGATGAGAAGGGTCGCCGTCGCTATAAATCGGTGCCGCTGCTGCCTCGCTGGGTCGATTATCAGGAGTGGTGCGAGATCAAGCAGTTCACGATGCTCAATTGGGACATCGGTATGACCTACTCGCTCCAAGACAGTCTGATGCGTATCTATCCGCTGGGCGACATTGCCAAACGAACGGTCGGCAAGTATCAGAGCGACCGCATCAAGACGGCATTTGGCATTGAGCACGTCTTCGATTCGATGTTGCGAGGTGCCGATGGCAAGCAGGCAACGCAGCACATCGCTCACAGCTTCACCTCGAATGTAGCTACCGACGGTAACGAGAACGACCGCCCGAAGATCGATGGTGTGGACATCGTTACGACGCTCGACCGTCGCATTCAGGAGATCTCGGACGTGGCGCTGCGCAAAAATATGGTTGCCAACAATGCCATTTGGGGTACGGCAATCGTGATGAGTGTCGAGACGGGCGAGATTCTGGCGCTGTCGAACCTCTCGGAGACCTCGCCGGGCATCTATGCCGAGATCGACGACAATGCCTTCAAGCGTATGTGTCCTGGCTCGACCTTCAAGCTGGCATCGTTGTTGGCGCTGGTCGAGGACAAGGGTATGGATATCAACATCAGAATCCCGATCAAAGAGGGGCAGACGACCTCGGCAGGCAAGGATGTGCGATTGAAGCTAGGTCCCAATCCTAAGGCGCAGGGTATCCGCGACGACCACCCCTTTTGCGACACGATCACGATGAAGACCGCAATGGCCGAATCGTCAAATATCTTCTTTGCTAATGCTATTTATCAGGCCTACAAGTCGCACCCCGAACAGTATGTCGCTTTTCTGCGCAAGCTGCACCTCGATCGCCCGATGGGTCTAAGGCAGTTTGGCGAGCAGCGACCGTTGTTCAACGACTACCCGATCGAAAAGACCCGCGAGGCGGATTCGATACGAAATGTTTGGTTCTATAACAACCGTTTGTGCCAGATAGCATACGGTTATGAGAACGAGATTACCGCGCTCCAAACAGCGACTCTCTACAACGCCATTGCTAACGAGGGTCGTATGGTTGCTCCGCGATTGATCCGTGAGGTGCGCAAAGATGGTCGCACGATCCAAAAGTTCGAAACCGAGGTGCTCAACGAGCGAATCTGCTCGACGGGATCGCTCGCCAAGGTACAGGAGTGTTTGGAGGAGGTGGCACTGACGGGTACGGCTCGCCAATTCTTTGTGCGTGATACGGCTCTGTTCCGTGTGGCGGCGAAGACGGGTACGGCTGTGGTTGTCGGATCGAAGACCAACGACTACCTCGGTAGTATGGTTGCCTACTTCCCCACCGACGCCCCGAAATATACGGTGATGGTAGCCGTGCGTAACAACGCCTCGCGTGGTGCCTACTATGGTGCAGGAACGAGTGGTCCTGTGGTGCGCGACATTATTTATAGTCTCTATACGATGGAGAGCGAGTGGCGCAATCCGATCGAGAGCACGACAGCAGCGCAACGCCCCACGCAGATCAAGGGTGGCAACACCGAGCAGATGCGTGAGGTGGCTTCGGAGCTCGACGTGGCATTCACGACCGACGAGCGTCGTGGCTGGTCGCTTGCCGAGGTCGATGACTCGACCCAGCGTGCCAAGTTCAGCCAGATCGGTGCCGATAAGGGAAAGATGCCCCGAGTGGTGGGTATGGGTTTGAAAGATGCGATCTACCTATTGGAGAGTCGAGGTTTGAAGGTCGGAGTTACGGGGCACGGACGTGTAACGAGCCAGAGCGTGGCGGCAGGTACATCAGTGCGTCGTGGCGACTATGTGCAATTGGTACTTAAATAACAACACAAGATAAAATGAAACAAGTTAAAGATATAATCGCCGATATTGAGTGTCGGGTGGTTGGTTCGGCCGAGGTGAAGGTGAGTGCGCTGGCTCTCGACTCGCGTCGTGTCGTGTCGGGCACGATGTTCTTTGCGGTGGTCGGAACGGCAACCGATGGCCACGCCTACATCGAAGGCGCGGTGGCGTCGGGTGCTGTGGCGGTGGTCTGCCAGCAGTTGCCTGCGCAGTTGCACGACGAGATCTGCTACGTGGTGGTTGAGGATACGTCGGCTGTGATCGGACAGATGGCGTCGAACTTCTACGATCGCCCATCGGAGCAGTTGAAGTTGGTAGGCATTACGGGTACGAATGGTAAGACTACGACCGTTACGTTGCTCTATGAGATGTTCCGTGCGCTGGGCTACTGTGTGGGTCTGCTCTCGACGGTCGAGAATCGAATCGATGGTCGTGTAGTGCCTACGACACACACCACGCCCGATCCGATTACGCTCAATGCACTCTTGGCTGAGATGGTTGAGGAGGGTTGCGACTACTGCTTTATGGAGGTGTCGTCGCACAGTATTGTACAGCGTCGAATCGGCGGTCTGCACTTCGCGGGAGCACTGTTCTCGAATATCACGCACGACCACTTGGACTACCATAAGACCTTTGCCGAGTATATCCGTGCCAAGAAGATGTTCTTCGATGAGCTGCCACGCGAGGCTTTTGCGCTGGTCAATATTGATGATCGCAATGGCGATGTGATGGTGCAGAATACCCGTGCGAAGGTGGCACGCTTGTCGCTACGCTCGATGGCCGACTTTGTGGGGCGTGTGATCGAAATGCACCTCGACGGAATGTTGCTGCGCGTGGACGGACGCGAACTTTGGGTGCGCTTCCTCGGTCGATTCAACGCCTACAATCTGCTGACGGTCTATGGCGCAGCGGTGTTGCTCGGTGCTGACAAGGAGGAGGTGTTGCGTGTGCTGTCGATGTTGTCCTCGGTCAATGGTCGATTCGAGGCTCTGCGCTCAGAGGATGGCGTTACGGCTATTGTCGATTACGCCCATACGCCCGATGCATTGCAGAATGTGATCGACACGATCAACGACATTCGCGGTGCAGGTCGATTGACCGTTGTGGTGGGTTGTGGCGGCAACCGCGACAAGAGCAAGCGTCCAGAGATGGCGCAGATTGCGGTTCGAGGCGGCGATCGCGCGATTTTGACCTCGGACAATCCGCGTGGCGAGGATCCCAATGCGATTTTGGATGATATGGTTGCGGGCTTGGAGCCGACGGATCGCTACCTGCGCATAGTGGATCGTCGCGAGGCGATCCGCTCGGCGGTGATGATGGCCGAGTCGGGTGATGTGATCCTCATTGCGGGTAAGGGACACGAAACTTATCAGGAGATCGAGGGTGTTAAGCACCACTTCGACGACCGTGAGCAGGTGCGCGAGGCGTTCGATGCACTGCGACGAAAGAACTAATTAATTGATACTTAACGAGAAAAACTAAACCAAACCTATGTTATATTCACTTTTTGAGTACTTGGGCGATGCGTTTTCGCTGCCCGGAGCAGGAATGTTCCAATATTTGTCGTTTCGTGCGGCGATGGCCATCATCACTGCGCTGCTGATCGCTATTGTCTTCGGTCGTAAGATCATCGATCGTCTGGCACGCTTGCAGATTGGCGAGGAGATTCGCAACCTCGGTCTTGAAGGTCAGATGCAGAAGAAGGGTACCCCGACGATGGGTGGTATCATCATCCTGCTGGCTATCGTGGTGCCGATGTTGTTGTTCTGCGACCTGACGAACATCTATATTCAGTTGATGCTCATTTCGACCATTTGGCTGGGTCTGATCGGTGGTGCCGACGACTACATCAAGGTCTTCCGCCACAACAAGGAGGGCTTGAAGGGTCGCTTCAAGATTGTGGGTCAGGTCGGCTTGGGTCTGATTGTCGGCTCGGCGATGTGGCTACACTCGGATATTGTGGTTCGCGACGGAGCGCGTCTGCCGAGCGAGTTGCGGGGCGAGGTTGTCGAGCAGAACTACTTTGCACCCGAGCAGGGCAAGGTAGTCGAAACGGCTATTGTTGAGGGAGTTAAGACTACGCAGACCACCATCCCGTTCATCAAGGATAACGAGTTCGACTACAAGTGGCTGGCTGGTGGCGATGAGACGCTCGGCTGGCTGGTATATGTTCTGGTGGCGATTTTTGTTATCACGGCAGTGTCTAACGGAGCCAATCTGACCGATGGTCTTGACGGCTTGGTTACGGGTGTGTCGGCGCCGATTGTGGTTGTGCTGGGTGTGCTGGCGTACCTTTCGGGACATATAGTCTATGCTGATTATCTGAATATTATGTACATCCCGCATAGTGGTGAGCTGGTTGTTTTTGCGGCGGCAATGACGGGTGCGCTGATCGGTTTCTTGTGGTACAACTCGTTCCCTGCGCAGGTATTTATGGGCGATACGGGCTCGCTGGCTATCGGTGGCGTGATTGCGGTCTTTGCACTGCTGATTCGCAAGGAGTTGCTGCTGCCGGTGATGTGCGGTGTCTTCTTGGTTGAGGCGCTGTCGGTGATGATTCAGGTGAGCTACTTCAAATTCACAAAACGTAAATATGGCGAGGGTCGTCGCATCTTCCTGATGTCGCCCCTGCACCACCACTACCAGAAGCGCGGTTTCCACGAGGTGAAGATCGTCAACCGTTTCTGGATCGTGTCGATTCTGCTGGCGGCTGTGGCACTCGTAACTCTCAAAATCCGATAAAACAATGAAACAGAAGAAGATAGTAGTGCTGGGTGGCGGTATCAGCGGATACGGCTCGGCTATTTTGGCAAAGAAACTCGGATTCGCAACCTTCCTTTCGGACGCGGGTCGCATTGCCGATCGCTACAAGGCAGCCCTCGATGAGTGGGGCGTCGAGTACGAGGAGGGCGGTCACACGATGGAGCGCATTTTGGCGGCTGACGAGGTGGTCAAGAGCCCCGGTATCCCCGAAAAGGCACCCGTGGTGAAGGCTCTGCGCGAGCAGGGCACGCCCATCATTTCGGAGATCGAGTTCGCAGGTCGCTACAAGGGCAAGGCGCGAACTATCTGTATCACAGGCTCTAACGGCAAGACCACAACCACCTCGCTCACCTATCAGATTCTGCGCGATGCAGGTTTCCGTGTGGCGCTGGGCGGTAACATCGGTGAGAGCTTCGCCTATTCGGTAGCAACGGGCGAATATGATTGGTATGTGCTGGAACTCAGCTCGTTCCAACTCGACGGTATGTACGATTTCCGCGCCGATGTGGCGGTGTTGATGAACATCACGCCTGACCATCTGGATCGCTACGACTACTGTTTCCAGAACTATATTGACTCGAAAATGCGTATTGCGCAGAACCAACATTCTCGCTGCTCATTTATCTATTCGGCCGACGATCAAGTGATTGCCGAGCAGTTGCCCAAATATGACCTGCGTATGCGTCAGCTCCCCTTTGCGGCCAAGACGGCCGTTGCGAGTGGTGCGGGTGATGCCTACCTCGATGGCGATGGCGTCTTCACAGCAACGGTCGGCAAACAGTCGGTCGAGATTGATACGGCAAAGATGCAGATCAAGGGTCTGCACAACGCTTACGATGCTATGGCGGCCTCGCTGGCGGCTTTGGCGGCGGGTGTCGAGCCTGAGCAGGTGCGAGCAACGGTCGAGGCTTTCGGAGGTGTCGAACACCGCTTGGAGCGTGTGAAGGAGCACGATAATGTGCTGTGGATCAACGACTCGAAGGCTACGAATGTCGATTCGGTTTGGTACGCTTTGGAGAGTATGACTCGCCCGACGGTATGGATCGCTGGCGGTACGGACAAGGGTAACGATTACGCTCCGCTGATGGATTTTGCACGGGCAAAGGTGCATACGCTGGTGTGTATGGGCGTTGATAATCAGAAACTTATCGATAGCTTTACGGGCGTTGTACCTACGATCTGCGACACCCATTCGTTGGATGAGGCGATGACGGCGGCACGCAAGGCGGCACGTGAGGGCGATGTGGTTCTGCTGTCGCCCGCTTGTGCGAGCTTCGATCTGTTCCGTAACTACGAGGCACGTGGCGAGGAGTTCAAGCAGTGGGTCAATGAGAATGTAAAGTAACGGCACGATGGCTAAAACGGTTGAAAATCAGGAGGAACAGAGTTTCTGGGGCAAGCTCTTCACGGGCGATCGCGCACTATGGATCATCATCGGATTGATGATGGTAGTGTCGATCTTGGTGGTCTATTCATCGACCGCCAAGATGGTCTATCAGGGTGCGAGCGACACGGGAACCTACTCCTATATGTTCAAGCAGATCTTCTTTGTGATGCTCGGTTTGGGCGTAATCCTGTTGGTGCATAAGATCGATTTCGACAAGTATCGTTCGTGGGCGTGGGTGGTCTATGGCGGTGCGTTGCTACTGACTATTGCGGCATACGTGCCCGGCATTGGTGTGGTGGTCAATGGCGCAAGACGCTGGATCGATCTGGGATTTATGACTCTGCAACCATCTGAGATATTGAAAGTTACCACAATTCTCGTGCTTGCCAAGCAGCTCGGCTCGCGACAGCAACGGATCGAGAAGATGGATCTGCTGCCACCGTTGGAGTTTTGGCGCTGGGGTCGCACGTGGCGTCGTGTCAAGCGCACGCTGATCGAGAGCACGTTGCCGATTTTGGGTCCTGTGGTGTTGTCGTGCGCAGTGATCCTGCCCGCACACACCTCGTCGGCTGCGTTGTTGTTCCTCACCTGCTGGATTATGTTGGCTATCGGACGAGTGCGAGGAGGAGAGTTGATGCGTCTGCTGTTTTTGGCATTGGCGGCTGCAATGCTGGCTCTGGGTGTGCTCAATATCGGTCGTAGCGACACTGCCGCAGGACGTATGGACGTGTGGGTCAATACGTTATTCGGCAATGAGCAGGTTGCAATCGAGGATCTGACCGATACTCAACGCTCGATGATCGCTATCTACAATGGCGGATTGACGGGCAAGGGTGCGGGACAGAGCATTATGCGTGTCGAGCTAATTCACCCCGAGTGCGATTATGTCTTTGCGTTTGTGGTCGAGGAGTATGGACTGCTGATTGCCATCGTGATAATGTTGCTCTACCTATGGATTTTCTACCGATGCAAGGTGATTTTCGATGGGTGTGCATCGGGCTTTCCCTCGTTGCTGGTGTTGGGTTTGGGTTTGATGATAACCTTTCAGGCGTTGATTCACATCTTGGTAACGATCAACTTTATGCCCGAAACGGGTCAGCCCCTACCGTTGATCAGCCACGGTGGTTCGTCGATGTTGTCGGCGGCGCTGGCATTGGGAATGGTGCTTGGTGTGAGTCGTGCGCTAGCCGAGAAGACCCTCGAACGCCCACGCTCGGAGTCGTTGTACGAAAAATAGGCATACCTATATATATTATATAGGGGTAGAATGAGTTGTCGATTTCTTCAAGAAATCGACACACCAACGTAGGCTCGCCCTATGGGCGACCGCCCCAGCACACGTTGGTGCGAACATAAAGGGGTATTTTGAATTAAAAGGTTAGCATAAACGTAACAAGTTATAAATAACGAACATACGATATGAAACGCATAATATTGAGCGGTGGTGGCACGGGTGGCCATATCTACCCTGCGGTGGCCGTAGCCGAGGCCTTAAAACGACGTTTTGGCGATGAGGTGGAGCTACTGTTTGTGGGTGCCGAGGGCAAGATGGAGATGGAGAAGGTGCCTGCATTGGGTTACCAGATTGTGGGGCTGCCGACGGCTGGTCTGCAACGCCGATTGACGCTCTCGAATCTGGCTCTGCCCTTCAAGGTGGCAAAGAGCATCTCGAAAGCCAAGCGTGTGATCCGTGAGTTTGGAGCCGACATCGTGGTTGGTTTCGGTGGTTATGCCAGCGCACCTGTGCTGTGGGCGGCACAACGTATGGGTGTGCCGACGCTAATTCAGGAGCAAAACTCATACGCGGGCGTTACGAATAAGATCCTGTCGCGTCGTGCGCAGAGGATCTGCGTGGCGTATGAGGGTATGGAACGATTCTTCCCTGCGGAGCGTATCGTGATGACAGGCAACCCGTTACGAGGTTCGTTCTCGGCTGCGGCAGGCGAGACTCGCAAGGAGGGTTTGGTGCATTACGGACTGAGCGAAGATCGCCCCGTGGTGCTGGTTGTGGGCGGTTCGTTGGGCACGCGAACGCTCAATGAGATGATGAAACGCTGGATCGCATCGCAGGCCGAAACGCCCAAGATTCAGGTGATTTGGCAGACGGGTAAGTTCTACGAGCGCGAGATGCAGGAGTTCTTAGCGGCACATCCGACCGAGGGTGTTTGGCAGGGAGCGTTCATCAACCGTATGGATCTGGCCTATGCTGCGGCCGATCTGGTGATCTCGCGCAGTGGTGCCTGCACGGTGTCGGAGTTGTGTTTGGTGGGTTGTGCGACGCTGTTTGTCCCCTCGCCCAATGTGGCCGAGGATCACCAAACCAAGAATGCAATGGCGCTGGTCGAGAGGGGGGCAGCGGAGATTGTGCGCGATGCAGAGGCCATCGAGCAGGCTATGGAGCGTGCTGAGGAGTTGCTTTCGGATAGCACGAAACTCGCTGAATTGCGCAATAATATCGCCGCATTGGGCATTGCCGATTCGGCTGATCGAGTGGCTGCACAAGTGGCTGAAATAATTGGACTTAAATAGATAATAATGATGGAGAACAAGAGTATATATTTTGTCGGAATTGGCGGTATCGGAATGAGCGCCTTGGCACGTTACTTTATGCACGAGGGCTATCGTGTGGGTGGTTACGACCGCACGCCATCGCTCTTGACCGAGCAACTCGCCGAGGAGGGAGCATCGATCCACTACGAGGATAGTGTCGAACTGATTGCGCCCGAATTTCGCGATCCGCACTCGACACGTGTGATCTACACCCCTGCTGTGCCGGCCGACCACTCGGAGTTGTGCTACTTCCGTGAGGGTGGTTTCGAGGTAATCAAACGCTCGCAGATGCTTGGTCTGCTGTGCGAAGGCAATTATGTGATGGCGGTTGCGGGTACCCACGGCAAGACCACAACATCGACTATGGTGGCGTGGTTGAACCACCGTGCGGCAGGTTGCGGCAAGGCGGTGCTGGGCGGTATCTCGAAGAACTTCGCAAGTAATTTGGTGCTGGGTGAGGGTCGCCGTATGACGGTCGAGGCTGATGAATTCGATCGCTCGTTTCTGCGCCTTGCGCCCGACGTTGCGGTGATCACCTCGGCTGATGCCGATCATCTCGACATCTATGGTACGCACGAGGCAGTCAAGATGGCCTTCTCGCAGTTTGTCGATCGCATCCGTGAGGGGGGTACGCTCGTGATCAAAAAGGGTGTCGATGTGGCGATTAACAATAAGAGTATCAACGTATTCCGATATTCGTACAACGAACCGTGCGACTTCTATGCCACCAACATTTCGACCGACGAGGGAGGCTACTACACCTTCGATCTGCACTGCCCCGATGGAGTGCTGACGACACTCAGACTGGGTATTCCCGGATGGGTTAATGTCGAGAATGCGGTGGCTGCGGTGGCGATGTTGTGGGCTGCGGCAAAGGCTGAAAATCGTCCCTTGGATATCGTCGAGTTGCGAGCTGCGCTCAACGAGTTCTCGGGTGTGAAACGCCGTTTCGAGTTCTACGTCAATAACCCCAAGCAGGTCTATATGGACGATTATGCGCACCATCCGCGTGAGTTGGGTGCAGCCATTTCGTCGGTGCGTGCGATGTTCCCTGAGCGACACTTGACGGCGATCTTCCAGCCCCATCTCTTTACCCGCACGCGCGACCTGTACGATGGATTTGCCGAGGCACTGTCGATGGCCGACGAGGTGGTTCTGCTGCCGATCTACCCTGCGCGTGAGTTGCCGATTGAGGGTGTAACGTCCGAAATGATCGCACGTGAGCTGACTGCGCCCTACCGCATTGTCGAGTTGGAGGATCTGCCCGCAACGATCGCGCAGATGACGACCGACGTGGTGGTGAGCTTCGGTGCAGGTAGCATCGACCGTCAAACTGTGGCGCTGGCAGCGGTTGCCGAGGCTAAATGTCGTTAAATATAAAACGAGATGAAACAGATAGGTAAAATCATAGCTTTCAGCATCTTCTGGGTGGCCGTCATCGGTCTGATGGTGTTGCTCGGACGCCACTCGTCAGCACGTGCTGAGGTGCAGACTCTCACGGGTATCGAGGTGGTGGTGAAGGATAGCGCACATCGTCAGATGGTCGATGTGGCCGAGGTGCGACGCTGGATCACCCCGATCAAGGTCGAGGGTGTGCGTGCCGTTGATGCACCGCTGAGCGAGATCGAGCAGACGATACTTGCTCACGGATATGTGCGCTCGGCCGAGGCCTATCTCACGCCAGATGGACAGATCAAAGTTGAGGTCGAGCAGCACGCTCCGACGATGCGAATGATGCTCGATGGCGGCTACGACTTCTACTTGACCGAGCGTGGCGAGGTATTCCGTGCGCCCGAGATGTCGGCCTCGTATGTCCCTATCGTTACGGGTCGTTTCGATGTCCCCTTCTCGGCTAAGCACGAAGGTGCGACCGACGAGCAACTGAACCTGAAAATCAATGAATTGGATTCGTTGATCGATGCTACCGAGGAGGCTCGCAACGACCTTCTGATCGAGTATCGCCACATTCAGCGTCAACGTTCGAAATTGCGTAGTCGCACGGTCAAAAAGGGTATGTTCGAGTCGAAGGAGGAGTTCGAGTGGCGCAAGGAGTCGCTCAAAAAGCTCAAAAAGGATTCAGGGGCACTCTACACCTACCGAATGCGAGTGCGCCAAAAGGCTGCTGATCAGAAGCAGATCGAGGTGGGTCGTTTGATCGGAAAGCAAAAAAAGTTGCAAAAAAACTACGAAGATTTCATTAATCTCACTAACTTTGTGAAATTGATCGAAGGTGATGACTTCTGGCGTGCCCAGATAGTCGAGATCGTCGTATCCCAATCGCAGAATGGTGCTCTGTTTCTGCGACTTGTGCCTCGTGCAGGCAACCATACGATCGTTTTTGGTCGAATCGAGAAGGTCGAGCGTAAACTCGACCGCTTGATGCGTTTCTACCGTGAGGGCCTCGATCGCGAGGGGTGGAACACCTTCCGCACGATCGATGTCCGTTTCGACGATCAGGTGGTGTGTACGCGAAGATAAGATCCTGCAATGGACTATTTCGATCAGTTTGAATTGATGAGAGAAAACGAATAAAATATAGATACACGTGGAAAAGAAGAACTACATAGTGGCAATCGACCTCGGTTCGAACAGCGTAACCGCAGCAGCGGCAGTGCGCGGTGGCGACAACAAGATGAAGATCGAGGCCGTAGTGCGTGAAAAGTCGGAGGGTGTCAGTTGTGGCGCAATCGACAATATCGAACTTGCAGCCAAGTCGCTCAAAACGGCCGTCGATAAGCTCCAAGAAGAGTTGGATATCAAGGTGTTCGAAGCCTATTTCGGCATTTCGGGCGAGTTTATTCGCTGCATCAGCCACAACGATTGGGTGGCTGTGGGCGACTACTCGAACGGAGTCAGCCAGAGCGATGTTGATGAGCTCTATGCGCGTATGGGCAAGGTGAGTGCGCCCAATGACGATGAGGTGATCTTGGAGCGTATTCCCCAGAACTTCGTTGTCGATGGCAATAAAGAGGTGCCCAATCCGGTCGGGTCGTTCGGCAAGAGCCTCTCCTCGACCTTCAACTTCATTCTGAGCCTGCGAACCCCCATTCAGCGCCTTACGAATGCGGTGTTGAAGTTGGGTATCAAGCCGTTGGCTATCCACGTCAATCCGTTGGTTACGGCTGAGACCCTGCTCGAATCGGACGAGAAGGAGGAGGGTATCGCAGTAGTCGATATGGGTGCTGACGTTACCGATGTTACGATCTACTACAACAATGTGGTGCGCTATGTCGCGTCGATTCCGATCGGCTCGAATGCCATCAATAACGATATTCGCTCGCTCAGTATCCCCGAGAAGACGGTCGAGAAGATGAAGGTGAAGTATGGCAATGCTGTGGCAGCCAACGTCAAGGAGGACGAGGGTGTCAGCTACAACACCCCCAAGGGCAAGAAGGTGATCCTGCTCTGCAACCTTGCAGCAGCGATCGAGGCTCGTGTTCAGGATATTGCCGACCTGGTGGTCGAGGAGATCAAGAGCGCTGGATTCGACAAGAAACTCCCCTACGGTATTCTGCTGACGGGTGGTGGCGCAAATTTGGAGGGTATTGCCGATGCATTCACCAAGCATACGGGCATCGATACACGCATCGGTGTGCCCGAAATGGTGGTTGATGAGGAATCGACCGATAAGGTCGATGGCCCTGAGTATGCGACGATTACGGGTCTACTGTGGAACGCTTTGCAGTCGGGTGGCTACTGTATGGTCGATCAACGACCTCAGCCCGCTCAGAGTGCGCAAACGGCTCAGAGTGTACCTCCGACGGTAACCCCTGCGCAGCCGCGCTTTACGCCTCCCGTGCCTACACCGCAACCAATACCGACACCGAAGGTTGTGCCTACACCTGCTCCAACTACTCCCGTTGCTACCCCTGCTACTACATCGCCGTCCGCAAAGCCACAGACGATCAATGAGCGTTATGGTGCTCAGCAGCCGACTGTTGCGCAGCCCTCACCGACTCCCGCTACTGCACCGACTCCTGCACCTACGGTGAAGAGTGAGCCGATTCCCGAAACGGAGGTCAAGCCTGCGAAGAAGAGGAGTGGAGGTCTCTTTGGTAAGCTCAAAGATTGGGCCGAGGAGGCTACCAAGAAGCTCGAAGAGATGGGCGGCGGCAACAACGATGATGATATTATTTAACCCCCTCACGCTAACTGAACAACGATGAACGACGATATATTGAATTCGTTGAAGGCGGAGCGCTCGGAGGCCTCGAAGTCGCACATTATGGTGATCGGCGTTGGCGGTGCGGGCGGTAACGCAGTCAATCATATGCACCACCTCGGCATTAAGGATGTCGATTTTATGGTGTGCAATACCGACCAGCAGGCACTCGACATCAGCCCGATCGAACTCAAAGTGCGTTTGGGTGAGGATGGTCTAGGTGCAGGTAACGATCCCGCAGTGGGTCGTCGAGCTGCAATCACCAGCCTCGATATGGTCAAGCAGATGTTCGATAATTTCTCGACTAAGATGGTCTTCATCACCGCTGGTATGGGTGGTGGTACGGGTACGGGTGCTTCGCCCGTGATCGCTAAGGCGGCTCGCGAGATGGGTATCCTTACCGTGGGTATCGTAACCTCACCTCTGAAAATCGAGGGCCACATTCGTTATAAGCAGGCGATAGCGGGTATCGAGGAGATGAAAAGTTGCGTCGATTCGTTGCTGATTATCAACAACGACAACATTATGGCGATGGGCGGTCGTATGACGGTCGATGACGCCTTCTCGCTGGCTGACGATGTGTTGGCATCGGCTGCTAAGGGTATTGCCGAGATCATCACGATCAAGAGTCCGCGTACGAACATCGACTTTGCCGATGTGTCGAAAGTGATGACTAATAGCGGTCGCACCCATATGGGCGTAGGTCGTGCGGCCGGTGAGGATCGTGCCGAAACGGCTGCGCGCAATTCGTTGCGTTCGCCGTTGCTGGATCACAATTCGATCCGTGGTGCGAAGAATATCTTGCTGAATATCAGCTGCAATCGCCGCGAAAATATGATGTATCACGAGCTGACGACCATCCTCGAAGTGATCCAGTCGGAGGCTAAATATACCGACGAAAACGGCGTCCTGCACGATGCCAACATCATCTGGGGTAACAGTGCCAAACCGGCTCTGGGCGATGATTTGGAGGTGATCGTGGTAGCGACGGGTTTTGAGGCTCAGAGCGATGCTACGGCTGAGGAGGCGCTGGCTGATAGTGCGCAGATGGTTGCAGGTGTGCCCAATGTGGCGCCAGCTACGACCACGCTCCCGCCGCGCGATAGTGGCACGATGGCTACTGCGAAGCGTCCGACGGTGGTTACGCCACGCCCGATGACCCCTGTGGTGCTAGGTGCTCGTAAGAATCGCTTTGCGCAGATCGACGATGTGAAGAAGACCCCCGCATACGTGCGTCGCAAGTCGCCGATGAAGGTGATGGAGTCGGTCAATATCAAGGTGATGCACACCGATAAGGTCGATGTGCAGACCAAGCAGAAGGCAGAGATACCGAGTAGTGGCGATCTGTTTGGCGGACAATAGAGTATTAATCAAAGTGTAAAGATTTGACAAACACATATTTATCAATCATCGCCTTAGGGCAATTCGAGCCTTCATCAGTCGTCG
>JAZOMS010000129.1:0-5876 GCA_045654145.1 Alistipes sp.
ATCTGGGTCGAGAACATCAGGTTGAATTGACGCACCTCAGTCCAGTTGCGAGTGCCCGAAATGGGGCATACGATCTCGCAATCGAGGATAATCTGGCGCAACTCTTCGAGGTTGGTATCGTTCAGAGCCTCGGTGAAACGAGCGTGGATCTGGTCGCGGCGTGCAGCGATATCCAACACGCGGGGCGAAGTCGCACGATACTGCTCCTCGTCGAATGCCTCGCCGAAACGCTTGCGAGCCTTGTCAACCTCCTTTTGGATCTTCTCGTCCTGCTTAGCCATCCAATCCTCGATCAATACATCGGCACGATAGCGCTTTTTCGAGTCGCGGTTGTCGATCAGCGGGTCGTTGAATGCGCCCACGTGGCCCGAGGCCTCCCAGGTGCGGGGGTGCATAAAGATCGCAGCGTCGATACCGACAATGTTGTCGTGGAGCTTAACCATCGAGTCCCACCAGTAACGCTTGATGTTGTTTTTGAGCTCAACGCCATTCTGACCGTAGTCATAAACGGCACTCAGACCGTCGTAGATCTCACTCGACTGGAATACGAAACCGTACTCTTTGCAGTGAGCGACCAACTTTTTGAAAAGTTCTTCCTGTGTCATAATTCTATTATAGTTTTTGTATTATTCTCAGTTACAACCTGCAAAATTAGCGATATTTAGTGAGAAACGAAACCCCACAGCCCGAAAATCGAATCGAAAGTGCAAATTTCGACTCGTTCGGGCACAAAAATGAGTTGTCATTTCGGGCAACTAATTCTCATTTGATGGGTTGATATTCGGATTGTAGCCCTCGGTTGACCTTGTCGGCAACCTCTTTGAAACAACAAAGGTCGCACTCTACGGTGCGACCTTTGTGGGATTAGTGAAATTATTGTTTAGAATGCATTGATCTGAGTGTTCATCCATTCCAAACGGGTTTGGTAGACATATTTCAAGTTCGCAATTGCCTCCTCGTAGGTCATATTCTCGTCGCCCTGATAGCCTGTCCACGACTTCTTGACGCTGCTCATAGCAACCGACTGAGGCCACATCACACTGTTGTAGCTGTCAGAGAGAGCATTCTCAGTTGCGAGCACATCAATGCGATTGATGATAGCTGCGAGCTTGCCGTAGATGGCGTTCCAGCGCTGCTTAACCAACGACTTGAATTCAGCGTGCTCGAACAAACCGTAGCGAGTCTTGCCATTCTTTGTATTCGTTGCATACCATACGTGCGAACCGAGATAATATTTCTCCTGATTTAGGAAATAGGTATCCTGATACTTATTTGCAGTTTCGTAGAGGAACTTAGTCAGACTCGCGTCAATCGTCGATGCAACCTTTGCGGGGTTGGGCAGAGTCTGGTAGTCGAAATCCCAGCAAGGACCTGCAACAACCTTACCTGCACCATCCTGATGGATGTAGGCACTTTTCGGGTGCTTGTACTCATTGTTCATCATCAACTCGTGAACGATCCACCAGTCGGCGAACGACTCCATATTCATCAACTCAGCCGCAGCTGTGTAGTTCTTGTTCTCGCTGATGAGCTTCTCGATATTGTTGATATTGGCCTGAACCTTAGCCATAATAGCCTTGCCCGTAGCGTTGCCACCAACAGCCTCGTCTTTGCCGTGGAAATCATCTTTGAACTGCAAGCCAATCTTACGCGAAGTGGTGGTGAAGTAGTAGTTCTCGTCCAAACCGTCCGAGCGAGAGAATTCCATCAAATAACCACAAGTCTCGTAGGTCGGATTATCCACATCTTCAAAGGGATCCTGAATATCGACACGATCGCCGTCAATTTTGATCTGCTCACAGAGGTAGTAGTTACCGAGGTGAATATCGCCATAGACCACCTCGACGTTCACGCCGTGAGGGTTCCAGCCCATACCCGTAGCCTCGTCTGTTGCGTGTGCAACCTCCATTGCGATGGCGTTGCGGAGCATTGTACGGTCGAGCCAGTTGGCGAGCAGACACCAACGCTTGTGCTTGGGCATACCGAGAACGGCCTGCTTTTTGTCGAACTTGATAGCGAAGGGCTTCTTAGGCATGCCCATCGTGGTGTTACCGCGCAGGCGGTAGCCTGCCAATGCGTTATCGACGTTGATCGAGCCATCGGCATTGTAGATCGAAACGCTGCCTTCGGTGCCTTCCCATTCGTAGCTCTTGGCATAGACTTTCAGACCAGCCTCCTGCCAAGTCATATTGCCCGAGGGAGTAGCTGCGAGCACTACGACGGGCAGACCCGTGTTGGTGATAGTAACGGTATAGGTGCGCTTGTAGCCGTCGTGTGATACGATAGTGTACTCAACTGGCTGCGAGAAATCGACGATAGTCTGACCCGAAACCTGCTCAACGCCATCGACGTATGCCTTTGCACCATCCGAGAGGGTAAAGGTTGGAGCGAGTTTGAAGTTGAACAGATAGGGTACACAACCCGTTACGGTCTTCGCCTCCTTATCGACGCTGAGCGTGAAGCCCTCGGTCGAGGAGGGGAGCGACGAGTTACCCGATTTCATCAGGTTATTCTCGGTCTCCGAGCCGTAGCTGGGGTAGTTGTGCTTACCGCTGCGGTTGTAGCGGATCTCGCGGGGGAGGATCTTGCCACTGTTGTTTGCAGCGAGCAGCTGGAAGCTGAGGAAGTGGTTGTCGGCATTGGGGTTGTCGATCTCTTCCTCTTCGCCGTTGTCCTCTTCGGCCTCGATGATCTGCGAGATAGGCATCGAGATGTAGTATGCCATACCGCGCTGCAAGCTCTTCTTTGATGCGAACTCATAGATGCCCTTGATCTTCTTGCCCTGAGTGTCGGTAGCGCTCAGCGTTACCACGAGGGGATTCTGCGCCTCGATGGTTGGGTTGAGCGTGATCCAGCACTTCGTGGTCTTCGATCGTTGGAGGATTGTGGGGTTGTTCTCGTCGAAAGTCAGCGTGATGTCGTTGGCTGCGCTCTCTTGGTCGATTGTAACCGTCGAGCTGGGCAGATCGACACTGACATTAGATGCGATACCCTTGATCGTTGCGGGATCCTTAGCTGCGAGCTTGATCGAGGTGAGAGTAGCACCCTCGAACGCCGAGCCGTTTGGCAGGATGTCGAAACGGATGATCGTCATCAGCTGCGTGAACGAGCAGGTCCACTGTTTGAGCTGATTCTTTTTTGGTTTGCCCACTTTGAGGTCGTGAGCTGCGATCTGAGGCACATTGCCACTCTGCAACTGCACTGCTGGAACCTCCATCGTGAGCACGTTGTTAGCCACCTGCTCAGTGAATGGGTAGAAGGCGTAGGCAGGAGAGTCCGTAGCCTCGATTTCACCTTTAAGGGTAACTTTGGTGGTAGGCTGGGTGTTGGTGGTCGCAAATTTGTAGATGCGTCCACTCTTACCGACAATACCCACCTCCTCATTCGGGTTCCAATTGATGGTCAGACCATCCGATCCCAACTGCGTACGTGTTTGATCGGCTGCGATTTCAGCTTCGATCTCGATGGTAACCATCTCACAATCCATCTCGGGAGCGGGATTCTCCTGACAGGCGAATGCGGTGAATGCCACCATCATCAACATAAGTAGTTTTTTCATAGTATATAAAATTTAAGTTAGAAAGGGGCTAATTTGCTTATACTCAATAAGGTTGTCTGTACTCACTTTCTATCTTCACCCTTAAAAGCGTATTGGTTTGAGTGTTTGCCCAAGAGCGCATCAGCCAAACGCATCGACCTTGATCTGCGATCGATGAGTTTGGCTGTTGTGCTTAGTTATGTGTCAGATTTGATTCTCAAATCCTTCTGTTTTAGTTTAACATTAAGGTCGATGGCTTACATACCGCCGCCATCACCAATCGATCCATTGCCCACTTCAACATCGCGCACGCAACGGATATAACCGGTGGTTGTAGGCTCTTGCAGAGTAATACCTGCGCTGTTACCATAGTTGCAATATGCGTATCGCCAATAGTTGGCATTACCAATCTGCGATGCGTTAACGCGATTCGAGTACACTGTGCTACTCAAATAGTTGTTGCGCGACGAGATGGTGCCAAGACCAAATTCACTGCTATAAGAGTGAATAATGGTCAGCTCGCGCTGGTTGGGCACTCGCCACAGACCTGCATCTGCACCGTTCTCCTCAGTGTAGTTAGCACACAAAGGAAGAGTAGTTGACTGCAACAAGGTGAAAGTACTAGTTGCACTATTTGAAGTGCTTCCATTTACCGACTTATCTGCGCCGATAGTTACACTCGACGATGTAACGGTTGTCGCATTCGAATACTGATTGTGGGTATAGTCGCGTGCGAAGATATACAACGTAGTGCTCGTTGATGAAATCGTCGCTTGGTTGTTGGTAACAGTAAATTTAGTGCCACCTGCGCTATTTCTTGTATTATAGTAGTATTCAACGCCCTCGCTTACGTTTGCAAAGGTCAAAGTGATAGTACCATTGTTAAAGTTAGCCGACGAAATCTGCGGAGCCTTAATTGTGTAGGTTGCCGCAGGGATGGTAGTTGACAGATTGTTGCGTGCAACCTTGAACGACTTAGGCAACTTGTTTGCGATATCGCGCTCGGTGTGCTGAGGATACTGACCCTCCTGCTGCGATAGACGGTATGCATTGTCGTTAAAGCCATTAATAGTTACTACATAACCATCAACCACTACAATCAAGTCATCGTCGTTATTGGGAGATACGACTTCGTTAAGATTACGCACGCAACGAGTCGAGTGGGTGCTTGCCTGCCAACTTGCATTGTCAGGTCCGAACGACGAGCCCTCAATTGCCCAGAAAATACGGTTGCTGCCGCTTGTCGAGGTGTAGATATGGCTCAAAGTGTTATGCTGAGTATAAACCGACACCTCGCTCATATCGCCCTGATACAGACGTGCGTATGTCGGCAACGATGCTTCACCATACCAGAAACCAATCAACTGGTTCAGCGCGGGCATATACCAACGAATCTCGTCATCGTCGATTGTGCGGTTACCGTTGTTGTCGCGGTTACGCTGCATACAAGCGTAAGATGCATCGTTAGTGCTGACAAGAGCATTAAAGGTATTGCCATTGGGCTGACCGTTGTAGTTGTAGCCACCATTGTTAACAATGCGCGACCATTCACCACTTGTGTAGCTCTTGGTATTTCTCCAACCATTGTTCTTGTTGTTACCTGCACGCGAGGTGTTGATATCCATTTTACCCGTCTCATCGTACATCTCCAAACCGAAGACATTACCCTCAGCGTCAACGTCGAACATTGTCGAGATCGACTTCTGCTGGAAAGCGCACAATGCCTGAGAGTAGATGCTGTGCTGGTCGGCCGAAATCTCGGGTGCCTGCAAGATCTTCATCTCACGACCCTCCTGCTTGTTCACAAATGCCGGCCAAGCATAATCTTCATAGAAGAATTCGTTGACAAACGCAACGATGTAGTTCAGACCATCATTTGCCTCAGGCAACTCCTTGTTAGCAATCGCCTCCATCAGCGAGCAGATATCGAGCAACTGATCGCTCTTATCACCGGGGTAAGCAACGAACTGTGCCGACTCAACGGGCAGGAACTTAACCCAAGTAGCGTCGTACATAGCGTAGAACTTGTCCAAATTGTCGCTCTGAACATACTGCTGGATCTCGCTCCAACCTACGGTCTTGTTCTTGTACTGAGGCTCCATAATCGGGGTCGATACCGACAAAGTCATAGCGTCGAAACCTGCAAGTGCAAGTGCGTCAACGTCCAACTGCAACAGTACAGTCTCGTAGTGTGCGTCGAGGTTATAAACCTGCTTCGACTCGGTCATATCGATAATAGTACCCTCGGCACCATTCTCATAGTTGCCATCCTGACGCTTCTTAGCCTCGACCTCGATCATATCGACACCATTCACCGTTACATTATAGGTGTAGTGGG
>JAZOMS010000130.1:0-9990 GCA_045654145.1 Alistipes sp.
CGCAGGAACTCCATTGCCGAAACGACCATACCTTCGGGCGTATCGCCCCACTCGTCAAAGACACGCTTGGCCAACGATCCGTGGTTGACTCCGATGCGCAGAGCAACGCCTCGTTCACGGCACTTCTCGATCAGTCGCTCCAAACGGCGATCGGTCGTGCGATAATTTCCAGGGTTGATACGCACCTTATCGACCGACTCGGCTGCGATCTCAGCCACCTCGGGCACAAAGTGAATATCGGCTACAATGGCGGTCGAAAAGTCCTCCGAGCGCAACCGAGCCACGATATTGCGCAGATTCTCGCCCTCGCGCGGACCCTGAGCCGTGAGGCGCACGATCGAGCCTCCGACGCGATCAATGCGCTCGATCTGAGCCACGCTTGCAGCGGTATCGTTGGTGTCGGTGTTGGTCATCGACTGAACGGCAATGGGCAGTCCATCACCTATCTCGACCGAGCCGATACGTACGCGGCAGCTCGCACGACGAGCGTATCGACCGAGTGAATTGCAATACTTTTTCATTTGTCGTCAGTAAAAACTATTGTCCGAATAGTGCAAAGATACGAAAAAAGATGTGCAAGATTCAAAATCTTTTCGTTACTTTTGCATTATGGGTAGAGTATTCGACAACGATATCAAGTTCGTGGGGGGCGTGGGCGAGCAACGTGCCAAAGCTCTCGCATCGGAATTGGGCATTCGTACCATTGGCGATATGCTCTACTACTTCCCGTTCCGATATATCGACCGCACCCGCTACTACCGCATCGGCGAGATCACCGAGAATGAGGGTTCGACGCTCGTTCAGTTCCGTGCCCGTATCACGGGATTTGCCCCGAGTGGCGAGGGTCGCAACCGACGATTCAAGGCCTTCGTGTCGGATGCAACGGGCTCGGCCGAGCTGACGTGGTTCAAAAACGTGCGCTGGATCGAGAAACGTTTGCAGGTGGGTGTCGAGTATATCATCTTCGGTCGCCCTACGTTCTTCCGTGGGCAGTTGCAGATGGTACACCCTGAGGTCGAGGAGGTTATGAGCGCACGCAAGCGCCCCGAGGGTTTGCAGGGCGTGTATAGCACCACCGAAAAACTAACCAACGCGCAACTCGGTAGCAAGGGGCTGTATAATATCATCTGCAACCTCTGGCCGCTCATCGAGAATCGCATCGAGGATCCACTGCCCGACTCGCTCCGCACGGCTCACGGACTACTGCCCCTGCATGATGCGCTGTACAATATCCACTTCCCGCAGTCGGCAGAGTTGCTACGACGTGCCGAATATCGCCTGAAATTCGACGAATTACTTGGTATTCAACTCAATATCCAATCACGTCGCACCGTGCGCAAGAATCGTTACAATGGATTTATGTTTCCGCGTGTGGGCAACTATTTCAACCGCTTTTACAACGAGAAACTCCCCTTCGAGCTGACCGGAGCGCAGAAACGTGTGATCCGCGAGATTCGTCAGGACACCATTACGGGCTGCCAAATGAATCGCTTGTTGCAGGGCGACGTGGGTAGCGGCAAGACAATGGTGGCTCTGGCGTCGATGTTGATTGCTGCCGACAATGGGTTCCAATCGTGTATGATGGCTCCGACCGAGATCCTTGCGCGACAGCACTTCGCCTCGATAAGCCGTATGGTCGAAGGGCTTGGCATTGAGGTGCATATACTCACCGGTGCGTCGAAAGCTGCCGAACGTCGCGCCTCGCTCGAAGCGGCAGCGTCGGGTCGCGCACATATCCTCATCGGCACCCACTCGCTGATCGAAGATACGGTGCAGTTCGACAATTTGGGACTGTGCGTTATTGACGAACAGCACCGTTTCGGTGTGGAGCAGCGTGCTAAGATGTGGACCAAAAATGCGCAACCGCCACATATCCTTGTGATGACCGCAACGCCCATTCCGCGAACGCTCGCAATGACGCTCTATGGCGATTTGGACGTGTCGGTGATTGACGAGTTGCCACCCAACCGCCGCCCGATTCAGACCTATCACTACTTCGATTCGGCTCGTTTGAAGTTGTTCGGATTTATGCGCCAACAGATCGCGCTCGGTCGCCAGATCTATGTCGTCTATCCGTTGATTGCCGAGTCAGAGAAGATGGATTACAAAGATCTGACCGACGGCTATCTGTCGATTACTCAGGCTCTTGCGCCACCCGAATATATAACCTCGATCGTTCACGGCAAGATGCGCCCCGACGACAAACGCGAGGGTATGCGCCAATTCCTTGCAGGCGAGGCTCAGATTATGGTCGCCACGTCAGTCATCGAAGTGGGTGTCGATGTGCCCAATGCTACGGTGATGGTCATCGAGAGTGCCGAGCGTTTCGGACTGTCGCAGCTGCACCAGTTACGCGGGCGCGTGGGGCGTGGTGGCGAGCAGTCCTATTGCATACTGATGAGTGGCGAAAAACTATCAAAGGAGGCACGAGCACGGTTGAGTGCGATGTGCGAAACTACTGACGGTTTCCAACTTGCCGAGCTGGATCTCAAATTGCGAGGTGCAGGCGACATCGGAGGCACGCAGCAGAGTGGTTTGGCCTTCGATTTGAAGATTGCCAACCCGACACGCGATGTGCAGATTGTCGAGCTTACGAAGCAGGTTGCAGCCAAGTTGTTAGCCAGCGATCCCAACCTGATGCGCTCGGAGAATCAGCCTCTACGCGAGTTGAAGGCCCGCTACGCCTCACGCGAGGAGCGAGATTTCAGTATGATCTCATAATAAATTGGTCGCTACGGGCGTTATATATGTATATATGGTAGAACTATGAAGAATCTGATCCTAAATATACTGCTTTTGCTCTGTACCCTCAGCGTGGCGGCACAGCAGAGCGGTGTGCAACCCGCCTTTCACGCAGGCGAGGAGTTGACCCTCAAAGTGAGTTACCGTGCCAAGTTGATCCCCAACACCGAGGTGGCAACGGTAGTGATGAGCGTGGCTGATACGACGATCAACAATCGCCCCTATTATCACATCTATGCCAATGCCCGCACAATGCCCTCGTGGCGCTGGTTCTACAACCTCAACGACACCTATCGCAGTTATATCGACACCACGACCTTCCGCCCCGTACTCTCCACCTCGCAGATCCGCGAGAATGGCTACCGCGCGTGGTCACGATTCGAATACGATTGGAGCAATGGCGTGAGTATCAACCATAAACAGCGTCGCCAAGATCCCATCGAGGAGCGTCGCATACCCATCGCAGGCGAGAGCTACGACGGTGTTTCGCTCTTCTACGATCTGCGCACGATCGACCCCACGACGCTTGTCGAGGGCGAAGATCGCACCATCGCCCTACTGCTGAGCGACACGGTGCGATATATCAATTACCGCTACTTGGGGTGCGAAAGCAAGAGGGTGCGTGGCGTGGGCACGTTCCGCACGCTCAAATTCTCGTGCCAGCTGGCGACCTCAACGGGCGAGAGTTTCGAGGACGGATCGGAGTTCTTCATCTGGATCTCGGACGACCGCAACAAGATCCCCATCTTCTTCGAGTCGCCCATACGTGTGGGTAGCGTCCGCGCCTATATCAGCAGCTACAAGGGGTTGCGTTTCCCGCTCGAAAGTCTCGAAGAGTGATGAAAAACAGCCTCGGAACCGCATAGAAATATAAAAATTGCTATCTTTGCACCAGAAATAATAAAACAACAAACCAAAACTATGGAAGAACAGAATCGCAATTACGAATACGACGACGATCAGCAGCAGCCCGCTGTCGATAAGTCAATCAAGGGTTATCGAATGGTAATCTGCATTTTGGCAGTGATCTTGGTGGCTATTTCAGGTCTGTACTTCAAGATCCATCAGGATCAGAAGCGCGACTACCAATTCCTCGAAATCGAGCGCGACTCGATCCAGAGCAATCTGGGCGTGTTGATGGAGGATTTCGACAACCTGCAAATCGCTAACGACACCATCTCGCAGAATCTGGCTACGGAGCGTCTGCGTGCCGACTCGCTGATGCAGCAGTTGCAGAAGGAGCGCAACCTCTCGCTGCGTAAGATCAAGCAGTACGAGAAGCAAGTAACGATGTTGCGTGGCATTATGGAGGGCTACTTGAAGCAGATCGACTCGCTCAACACGCTCAATAAGAAGCTCATCAACGAGAATGTCGACTACCGTAAGCAGGTGGCAAGTCAGACGCTACGTGCCGATATGGCCGAGGAGAAGGCTGCCGAGCTGGATACCAAGGTGCGTCAGGGTGCCGTAGTTCGCGCTCGCGACATCGTGCTCACCACCCTCAACGACAACGGCAAAGTTGTTACACGTGCAGCACGTGCAGCGCGCTTGAAGGTCGATTTCGTACTGTCGGCCAACGAGTTGGCTAATCCTGGTGAGCGCACGGTCTATGTTCGTATCACCTCGCCCGACGGTTATCTGCTGACCACCGACGCTGCGACATTCGACTTCGAGGGCTCGCCCACGATCTACACCGCATCGCGTGAGGTCGATTACCAGAACGACGATCTGGACGTAGGTCTGTACTACAATGGCGACGGGATCACGGCAGGTAAGTATTCGATCGAGGTCTATATGGACGGTATCAAGATCGGCTCGACCGAAACGATTCTGCGCTAAAAAAACGAACTCGCACATCACAAAAAAAGGGAGCTATCCGCACGTTAGACCCTCTCTAAAATGCAGCCAGTGCAGTATTTTTAGAAATGATTGATTGACAAGGTGTTAAGTTATTAAGACGCGGACTGATTGTCCGAGTAAAAATCGTCTAAACATTTATTTTACGAAGATTCTACTTTTCTTATGTAGGCTTCTATGTAGTCTAAATTAAGTATAAATAATAAATAGACTTTCATGATTTCGCCTCTCGTTGTCCAGCGGGAGGCGAAATTTTGTATCATATCCGAACAAGACCCCAAAAGAGTGTTGTTTTTTGCGAAACTTTTACTAACTTTGTAGTGTTGCGTAAGCGGCGTACATATTTGATGAAAGTGTTTTCGCTTTTATCCTTAACGAGAAATCTGACAGTTTCAAACAAGACGAGGATAACGACGACACTCATTTCTTGTATAGCTATGTGGCTATGCACTTCTCTGTGCGTACACCCCATACTATCCAAGTGTGGGGTCTTGTAATCGTTTATTCGTCTTGGGTTTTGTCAGAGCCTCTCGTTAGATAAACGGAAGTCAGCTCCACACTTTCTTTGTTTATAATAACAGCACATTCGGAGCTATTGGGCAAGTGTTTATTATATTATGGCTTATGTACAAATTAAAAACGAGGTGCCTAAAAATCGAATAGAAGATTGGCAATTATGTTTTCAACAATGTATCTATAATTACGATGATGGGACTACCGAGGAGGGATTTCGGTTTATTTGGCGTCGCCCAAATTGTTCTTTACAGGCAGCTCGAGGACAGGCTCGTATTCCGTCAAAAAGAGAGGTTGATTACCTGTTAAAGTAAGCATCAGAAGAAGGTTGGTATAAATAACTTAACAAAATTAGACTCCTATGAAAAAGTTTTTATTATTACTTATTGCAGTAATGTTCTGCAATATTGGTTATGCCCAATTGAATATGGGAGGGCAAATAAGAGAACAACTTCAAATAAACAGCGAGTTGCATGTATTAGGCAGACCAGAAGAACTTAATCACCTATTTATACCTTTGGATAGTATTGTATTTAATACAAATGATCCAAAGTTTGAGTGGAATGATAATATAGTTGGATATAAAGTTTTTTATACGGGTAAGGAAATAGGCTTCTACCCTATGGGAATGCCTTTTAGTAGATTAACAGGCCCCAAAAAAATCATCAAAAACAGAATCTATCTGTGTGAAAATCCAGCTGATTCCACTATTTGTTTCAAGGAATTGCCTGTTGATTATTACGAAGTTGTTGGCATAATAAGATACAAGGAACAAACGAGCAAGTATATTGAAAGGTTCAATCAACTTAAATTGATAAAAAACTCAGATTTGTTAAATAGAGATAAAGAGATTTTGTCGAAGTTTATTCTGTATATGCAGGAAGAAGCGAGATTAATATCTGTTTCTGATTTCGAGCGAGATGTAAAATTATACAACAAAAACCCTAAATTCTACGAAAATCTATTTTACGTTATTCAGGCTTCAAGTACCTCGGAAATATATTATTTACCAAAGTCCGGGTATGCCGATGTTGTTGAAGGTAAGTCAATGTCAATCAACGAAGCTCAGCGAATAAAACAAATTCGAGGAGAAAAGGCGTATACTGATATCATTACGGATTTATGCTACTGCTTTGGTGATGTTTGGGGAAGAAACATTGGAGCATTTATCTCAATACCATACTACGATTATATTGTAGACAATCTTAAAGGACATGATGTTTATATCAGTTTGAAAAGTAGTAGTAATGCTTTTGAAGATTATGTTACCAAGCAGTATATTGACAACATCTTCAAAGAAAACTCAAACATTTGGAGGCACGATTCATTGAAAAAGGAAGATGTTACAACTGCTGTTAGTGCGAAATGTGTGGATATTTTTGTACACGATGATTACCAAATATGTGGACTATTTGAAATTGACGGCAATAAATTTACGCTACCGATAACTGAATTTACTATCGAGGGTAAATCTCTTGCCATTCCTAATGGTCATTACAATTCAACATATTACCCATTCCCCGTATTCAGCATAGATAATGGGCGTTCGAGTGCATATGACTTCGGGCGTATAATCACACAGAACACTATAAATGACGTGATTGCTTTATTTGACGAAGCAGAGTTGTTGGCAGCCCAACAACAAGCACAGGCAGAAGCCGAGAAGAAACGAATTGAAGCCGAGCGTGCTAAAAGAAGAGCGGAGCAAGAAGCAGCACTTCAAAAGTGGTTAAACGAAGAACAAGAGCGCAAAGCACAATGGAGAGCGGAGATGATTAGTAAGTATGGAGAAAAGTATGGAAATGCCATTATTGAAGGCAAAGTAATGCTCGGAATGTCTCAACAAATGTGTCAAGAGGCGTGGGGCAGACCGACTGATAAGTTTAACACGATTACATCAAACACCACAAAATCTACTTGGCTTTACAATTACAAAACCTACCTGCATTTTGTTGATGGCAAATTAGTAAAGATAGAGAATTAACACATCACATTTCAGGCGTATGCAGGGTTTTATGTAGCCCATCGCATACGCCTAACTTTTTGTCCGAATCGCATCTTTGGAAACTGCTTGATTTCAGAGTTTTTCTTTTAACTGCATTGTCCGCTATTGTATTCGCTGTTAGTTGGTCTAATTATGACCCTTATGTAGTCTTCTATGTAGGATTTCGCAATTTTCGTAAAACCTTGCACTGATAATCAATCAGTTAAAAATTAAACCTATCTAACTGAATTGATAGTTCCCTTTTTTATTTATATATTTGTAGAGTGGTAATTTTCGTTAGCAAATTATAATCTAAAACTCAATACAATGAAACGAATCCTTATGCTTATGTGCGCCGTTGCGATGGCTATTGCGCCCGTTGCGGCACAGCGTCTTGAAATTGGTCGTGGCGAGCGCGCCACAACACAAACCGCACGCCATTCGATCACAGGTGTTGCCGATCCCGACGCAACGCTGACCGTCAATGGCAAGCAGTTTCCCGTCTATCCTACGGGCGGTTGGGCTGCCGAGGTAATGCTCGAAGAGGGCAAGAACACCATTACGGTGGTTGCTACCTCGAAAGCCGGTCGCGCCGAGAAGAGCTTCGACGTCGAACTCACTCCACGCCCCGAGAAGGAGCCACTGAGTGGCGCAAAACTGATCGAATGGGGCACCATTCCCGCTGATATCAAATCTGTTACCGATGGCGAGCGCGTAGCTCTTCGGGCCGTAGGCACGCCTGGCTGCAAGGTGTCGATCGTCGGTGGCTGCGAGCTAACCGAGGTCAAGGCAGGCGTTTATCAAGGCTTGATCACCGCAAAGAGGAATTGCAAGGTGCTCGCAGAGCCGTTGCAGTTCAAGATCGAGGCCGAGGGCGGCTCGGCAACCTTCCCGATGAAGGATGCGATCGAGATCATCGACCCCAATCAGCCCGTGATGTTGCGCACCGTGGGCGAACTTCCCTATCTGAATTATGGCTTGGGTACCGACCGTCTGGGAGGCTCGAAGATCGGCCACATCACCGAGGGTATTCTACTAGAAGCCGTAGGCAAGGTCGGTAACCAATACAAGGTTCGTCTGTCGAAGAATCGCACTGCATACATCCCTGCGTCGTGTGTCGAGGTGCAGCCCGCAGGCACTCTGCCCGCTCAGTCGCTTGTCGGCTCGTGGAGCGTTCGTGGCGGTAAGGATGCTGACGTAGTGCGAGTTTCGCTCTCGGAGCGTCTGCCATTCGCCACGTTCCACCAGATGGATCCCGCACGTGTGGTGGTCGATATTTTCGGTGCAGTTGCCAACACTTCGTGGCTCACGCAGTATCCCGAAACCAAAAATGCGATCAAGAGCGTCGATTACGAGCAGGTCGAGGAGGATATCTTCCGTGTAATCATCACGCTCGACCATAACGCTCATTGGGGACACTCGGTGCGCTACGAAGGTAACTCACTGGTTATCCGGGTGAAAGCAGCTCCGAAGGCATCGTTGCGCGGTCTACACGTCGGCATTGATGCTGGCCACGGTGGTCCATACAAGGGCGCTGTTGGTGTTGCAGGTGTCGAAGAGAAGGACGTAAATCTTGACTTGGCACATATGCTGCGCAAGGAGCTCGAAAAGCCCGGTGCAAAGGTAACGATGACCCGCTCGGAGGACATCGACGTGGGTATGAGCGAGCGCGTACTGATGATGCGCAAGGCCGATCCCAACCTGCTGATCTCGATCCACTGCAACGCTGGCGGCTCGCCCTTGAAACCCCTCGGCACGAGTACCTACTACCGCCACCCCGGTTTCCAACCGCTGTCGGTAGCAGTTTTGAAGCGCGTTTTGGAGCTCGATATGAACAACTTCGGCAACATCGGCAGTTTCAACTTTATCCTCAACTCGCCCTACGAATACCCCAATATGTTGCTCGAAACGTTGTTCATCTCGGCACCTGCTGAGGAGGCTCTTCTGGTCGATCCCAAGTTCCGTCGCGACCTGATCGACCGCGTTGTGAAGGGGTTGGAGGACTATCTGAAAGAGTACGCTAAGTAATTTGCGTGCGTTATGAAACGTTCTATATTGTTGATTGCCGCGCTACTGATCTGCTCAGCGGCGTCGGCTCAACACTACTACCAAGACGCCAAGAACCCCGACATCACGCGACACACACTCCACAACTCGTCGCAACGTGTTGAATTCGTGTTGCCCGAGGTCAATGGTTACAATATTTACAAGGCTGATCTGCACACACACTCGATCTACTCGGACGGCGACTGCACCCCCGAATTTCGAGTTCGTGAGGCGTGGTATGACGGTTTGGACGTGCTGGCTATTACCGAGCACGTCGAGTATCGTCGCCACGAGGGGAATATGATCCGTGCATTGGGAGGCATCATCCCCGAAGGCACTAAGGCTCAGAATCATAACCTCATTAACAAGGCTGCCGACGAGCGTGGGATTGCCTCGGATTTGAACCTTCCCGTTGAGTTGGCACGCAAGACTGCGAAGGGCTACGGAATGACCATTATCTCGGGCGTCGAGATCACACGCACTCCCGAAACGATCGGCCACTACAACGCTCTATTCACCTCGGACAACAACACCATCTACGATGCCGATCCCGCCGAGTCGATGCGTAAGGCTCGTGCGCAGGGGGCACTCATTATGCACAACCACCCCGGTTGGCGACGCACCTCGGTCGAGCAGACTGAGAAGGAGCAGGCGTTCTATGCCGAGGGTTTGATTGACGGTGTGGAGGTGATGAACGGCTCGTCGTTCTACCCTCTGACGATCGATTGGGCCAAGCAGCACAACCTCTTTGTGTCGTCGAATACCGACATCCACGACGCTACGGCCGAAACCTATCGCATCAATGGAGTGCGTCGAAATATGACCCTTATTTTTGCCAAGGATAAGTC
>JAZOMS010000131.1:0-1163 GCA_045654145.1 Alistipes sp.
AACGAACTGTCGCGCGCAATAGTGTCGGCCGCCGCCTGCAACTCGCCCTTCAACACCTTTCCGATGGACTCCGGTATAGAAATCGACACGGGGCACTGCGCCACACATCGCGGATTCTTGCAGTTCAGACAGCGCGAAGCCTCCAACTGAGCCTCTTCGAGGTTATATCCATAGCAAACCTCTTCGAAATTGGTTGCGCGCACTTTGGGATCTTGCTCTCGACAAGCCACACGCGCTATTTTGTTAGCCATAATTTCTTCGTAATTAAGCGGTTATTTATCCAGACCTACGCGGCACTTATGTCCTGCGGCGCGCTCGGCTGCGATGGCATTGGCGCGCTCCTCCAACGAGCGATACATACACTGGCGGCGCATCGCTTCGTCGAAATCGACTTCGAAAGCATCGAACTCAGGACCATCGACGCAGGTAAATCGAGTGCGACCACCCACCGTTACTCGGCAAGCACCACACATACCCGTACCATCGACCATCAACGCATTGAGGCTCACCGTGGTTTTGAGATTATACTCGCGCGTGGTGAGCGTAACGAACTTCATCATAATCATCGGACCGATTGCTACCGCCTCGTCGTACTTCGCACCACCGTCGATCAGCTCGCGGATCAGTGCCGTTACCATACCTTTGAAACCCTCCGAGCCATCGTCAGTGGCGATATGCACCTTCGCCACTGACGACATACGCTCCGTGAAGATCAGCATATCCTTGGTCTTAGCACCAATAATCACCTCGCACTCAACGCCTCGCTCCGAGAGCCACTTGACCTGCGGATAGACCGGAGCTGTACCCACACCACCCGCAACGAACAGGAAACGACGCTTACGCAGCTCCTCGATCGGCTCGCTGACGAAGTCCGACGGACGACCTAACGGACCAGCGAAGTCCCTCAGCGATTCGCCCTCTTCGAGCGAAACGATCTTGCGTGTCGAAACGCCAATCGCCTGGGTTACAATTGTTACCCAACCCTCCTCAGCATCGTAATCGGCAATGGTCAAGGGGATACGCTCGCCCTTTTCGTCGGCACGAACGATCACAAATTGCCCAGGCAGAGCTGCTCGGGCAACACGAGGAGCCTCGATGCGCATCTCCCAGATGCCCGAAGCGAGCTCGCGTTTGTAAAGAATTTTATACATAGTTGGTTATCT
>JAZOMS010000132.1:0-5759 GCA_045654145.1 Alistipes sp.
AGCGATGGCTCCACCAGTCGGGGTGGCGCAGGCAACGATCGTATCGGTTGGGAGGATCATCTTCGAGTCGTGGTGTATGATTAGCGGCGACGCTGAATCCTAAGTCGCTGACCGATACGTAGTTTATTGGCGTTCCTGAGATTGTTCCATTGCATAATTTGGCGTGTAGTTACTCCGTAACGGCGGGCAATGCCACCGAGTGTTTCGCCATTTTTCACCACGTGAGTGATAGTGCGAGCAACGTTCTCCTCGACACGCTTCTTCTCGACCTTCGCGGGGTCGAGGTACTCTTTCAGGTAGAGCGAATCCTTGGCCATAATCGAGTCCTCGTTGATGATGTAGTGCGACAGGTCGCGCACGGGCAGTGTCAGCGAGTAGCTCTTGGTAGTGGCAGGGATAATATCGAGTCGATATTGGGGATTGATCAGTCGCAAGGTTTCGATCGGAATGTCGATGGTTGAGGCAACCTGTTCGAGGTGCATCACGCGCGACACCATCACGGTGTCGGTCGCCATCGGCATAGGAGGGGTAGTAATCTTGATATTGTGGAGGGTGTAGTAGTTGTAGGCATAGGTAGCTGCGATAAATGCAGGTACATAGCCACGTGTTTCACGCGGCAGGTGTTGGTAGATATCCCAGAATGAACCACGCACACCAGCACGTGCGATCGCCTTATTGACATTGCCCGGGCCGCAGTTGTAGGCAGCCAGCGCCAGCGACCAATCGCCGTAGGTTCGGTAGAGATCTTTCAGATATTTGCACGCCGCGCGAGTTGATTGCAGCGGGTCGCAACGCTCATCGACAAACGAGTTGATCTCCAAGCCGTATGCCTTGCCTGTTGCATATACAAACTGCCATAGACCGACAGCCGCCGCACGCGACTTGGCTGTAGGTTGCAGTGCAGACTCGATGATGGGCAGAGCACGCAATTCGACGGGCAGACCTGCGTTGATCAGCTCCTGCTCGATCATCGGAAAGTAGTATTGCGACAATCCGAGAACGCGGCTCATCAGTCCGCTGGTGGGTGAGGTGTAGCGCACGATATAGTTGCGCACGATCTCATTGTAGGGCAGATGGATGGGCGACACCATCGCTTTCAGACGGGCAGCATAGACCGAGTCGGGCAGTACCAATTCGGGCGATGGAGTCCACGTCGTGTCGATGCAGATATACTCCTTGTAGTAGTTTTCGAACGAGTCAATGGCTGTCTTTTCGTACCACTGCGACACCACTGAATCGCGCTGATGGATGCTCATTGCGGCGAAATGGTCGCGCCAATAGGTACTATCGCTGATCGCACCCTCGTGTCCCACCTCCTCGGGCTCGGTCGGCTCGACCTTGACCGTGTCGGCCAGCAGACGTTTGAGCGAATCGGCTACCATTTGATTGATAATAGCTTGGCGTTCAGCGGCCTCGATTTGTGCTTGTTGCTCCTTTTTTGCCTTGCGGTTGAGTTTGTTGAAGGGCCAGATGGGTCCCTCGGCAGCGCTCAGCGTTGTGCTCACAACGAGGGCAATGAGCAGTAGGGTAGTGGTTTTAAGTGCGAATTTCATCGTGTGGTGTGAGATAATCTCTGTATCGTTTTTTAGAATTTAATATTAATGCCTAAGCCGTAAGTGTTGACACTTCCCGACTGAGCCGTATAGACATTGCCCACGTGGGGCTGAACATCCATCGACAGATCATCCGAGATGTCGTAATCCTTCAAGTGGGCATCGACGTGGGCGTCGATCACATTGAGCAGATAGACTCCTGCTGTGATGATGATCGAGAGGTCGCGGTTGCGTCGGTAGCTATTTTTGAGGTTTTTGAGGTAGTCGGCTGTATATCGACCACGGAACTCGTCGGTCGGTGAGGGCTTTGTCAGTCCAGTCTTGTCCGTGGCGGCGTTGTACTCTTTGAGAGCGTTGTCGTAATCGACACGCAGATTGTAGGCGGTGCGAAAGCGCTGATAGCCACGGTTGTTCCAATCGATAACATAGATCATCGATGCAAAACCGCCGATGACGATTGGGGCCTTCCAATAGCTGCCGTTGTAAATCTGGCCAGCACCAGGGCAGATCATCGAGAGCGTGGTAGCCTTCTTGACATTGGTGGCTGGAATCTTACCATTGTAGTTGATCGCTGCATCGCCAATGAAGTATATGTACGAGGCGATGGCGCCGATGAAATAGAGCTGACGGCGTGTATTGTGGCGAATCATCTCGGTTTGCAGTGCATCGAGCTCCTCGGTACGGGTCGTACTGATGTCGGTAATCGCCTTGATCTGACGCTTGTAGTTTTGGTATTTCTTGTTCTCGATCACACCCATCGTGATGCCTGCGCCGACGGTCGAGTAGAGTATTGGCAACTTCCAATACTGCTTGTTGTAGATCTGACCGAAACCGGGAGCTACGGCTGAAATCCACGAGATCTTCGAGATGTTGATTGAGTCCCATCGGTGGGGGTTGATCGAATCGAGAGCCAGCGAGTCGATCTTGGCTACGGTTGTAGTGTCGGGCAGGCGACCCATCAACGAGGCCAACGAATCGACGGGCAGCGCACTCAATCGTGCCGCGATCGAGTCTGCCGAAAGCGTATCGACCAGCGCCTGATCGAGTCCGAGTGCAGCCAGCGATGCCGAGTCTAACCCCATCACGCCCGAGCGCAATGAGTCGGCAGCCATCGAGGCCGAGTCGCTGCGAATCTCTTGTCGCATACCGCCACGAATGATCGTGCGTGCGCCACGAGGCTGTTGGGCGGTGGCGGTGGCGATGCAACAGAGTGCGAACGTAATGGCGAGGAGTATTCTCTTTGCGAGGCTCATTGTCGAGTGTCGATCGGTTTAGAGATTGTCGAAACGAGTTACAAACTGCTCGATGTCGGCATCTGAGGCGAAGTCGATTGTGATGCGCCCGCCACCTGTCTTCGAGCGTTTGATGCTGATATTCTGTGAGAAGAGCTTTTCGAACTGCTCCACCAGACGTGTGTATGATTCGGGATACTCCTGCTCCTCTTCGGCGGGTTTGGCTTTGGGAGCCTCGCTCATCGCACGAGCCATCTCCTCGGCCTGACGAACCGAGAGGGCCTTCTTCACGCAACGCTTCAACAGAGCGAGCTGTTTCTCATCGGGAACGCCTGCAATAGCCTTGGCGTGTCCCATCGAGATCAGACCCTCCTTTACTGCCAGCTGCACCTCGTTGGGCAGATGCAGCAGTCGCATATAGTTGGCCACGGTCGAGCGTTTCTTGCCCACCTTCTCGGCCAGCGAATCCTGCGTCAGTCCGCACTCATCAACCAGACGTTGCATACCGAGCGCAATCTCGATGGCGTTGAGATCCTGACGCTGAATATTCTCGACCAGCGCCATTGCGTGCAGGTTGGCGTCATCGACCTCGCGGATGTAGGCTGGAACTCGCTCCAACCCTGCCATCTTCGAGGCGCGCCAGCGACGCTCGCCGCTGATGATCACATACTCGTTGTCGGTGTTGCGCTTGACCGTAATGGGCTGAATCACACCGAGTGTACGGATCGAATCGGCCAACTCTGCCAGAGCCTCGTCGTCAAACTTGGCGCGAGGCTGGGTGGGGTTGGGGATAATCTTCGACAGCTCGATCTCGCGCATCGAACTCATCGGGGTGTTCTTGACATCTATGCTGGTGCTGTCCAGTCCGAAAATGGCGTCCAGACCGCGTCCTAAACCTTTGTTTTTCATCTGCTTGATTACTTTTTGTTACGTTTGAGAAACTCTTTTGCAAGGTTCAAATAGTTCTGTGAGCCGGTTGCCGAGGCGTCGTACAACATCACGGGTTTGCCGTGCGAGGGGGCCTCTCCCAAACGGATATTTCGTTGAATTATTGTGTCGAAAGCCAAGTGCCCGAAGTGTTCGCGCACCTCGGCAACCACCTGATTGTTCAGTCGGTTACGCGAGTAGAGCGTCAGCAGGAAACCCTCTATTTCGAGCTTCGGATTCAGACCGCTCTTGACGATCTTGATCGTGTTGAGCAACTTACTCAGCCCCTCCAATGCGAGGTACTCGCACTGCACGGGCACCAGCACCGAGTCGGCCGCCGTCAGCACATTGACCGTGGTGTAGCCGAGCGAAGGCGAGCAATCGACCAGAATGTAGTCGAAGCGGTCGCGCACCGAGTCGAGTATGCGTTTGATGACAAAGTGGGCATCCTCCATTTTGGGCAGTTCGGTATCGGCCGCCACCAGATCGATGCTCGATCCAATGAGCCACAATTTTTTCAGGTCGTGGCTCTGCTGAATCACCTCGTCGGCCGTGCGCTGGCCGGTGATACACTCGTAGATACCCTCGCCCGTGATGTCGAAACCGAGGCTCGACGTGGCGTTTGCCTGCGGGTCGGCATCGACCAACAGTACCTTGCGACCCAAGATTGCCAACGAGGCAGCGAGGTTGATAGCCGTCGTGGTCTTACCCACGCCGCCCTTTTGATTTGCTAATGCTACTATCTTTCCCATTGTAAACGGTTGCTATCTTATTTTGCCACAACCTCTTAGTTTGCACCTTCAAGTGTCGCACACTGCGGTTGGGGCATAGTATTCAACCCACAAAATTAATGATTTTATCGGATTTTGCCACCATATTCCGAGGAAAATGACTATATTTGGCACTTAAAACTAAATATATATTGTAACTATGAACGAAAATTTGGAGCAGGCATCGAACGTGAACCCCCATCAGGAGGTTGTCGATAAGACCGAAACCATCCCTACCTATAATGATCAAACGACCAATATTGACCCCGCAGCCGATCCGATGAACGACCCTCGATTCGAGGCTCCGCGTGCGCAGCGTTTCCCGACGTGGGCCGATATGCTGGCTGTTGTGGGAATCTATCTGCTGGCGACGGTCGGGACTTCGATCGTGGTGGCTCTTATCGCCGCCATTTCGGGTGGTGCGGGTAACTTGGCTGAGCGAATGGCGAGCGGTCCGATGAGTAAGCTGAGCTACGCTTTGTCGATGGGTCTTACGATCGTGGGTGTACTGATCTACCGTAAGTTGCGTCGTGGCACGGGGCGGATGTTCCACCTCTCGCTGCGAGGCTTCAATCCGATGTTGATCCTTTGGGGATTTGTGCTGGTGCTGATGACGGGCGTGGTGATCGAGCCCCTGCTCGAACTCTTCCCCGATGTATTCCTAAAAATGATCGATAGTATGGGTATGCACGGCAGTTGGTCGATCCTAATGCTGGTCATCTTGGCTCCGGTGATGGAGGAGGTGCTCTTCCGTGGTATCCTGCTCGAATCGGTGCGTTCGAAGTATGGCGCAGGGCGAGCAATCGTGGTGTCGGCACTGATGTTCGGCGTGATCCACTTTATCCCCCAGCAGGTGGTCAATGCCTTCGTTATAGGTCTGATTCTCGGCTACATATATATCCGTACCGAGTCGCTGTGGCCAGTGATCGTGATCCACGCGCTGAACAATGCGATGGCATACGTCATTATGCAGTGGAGTGATGGGGCAAATATCACCGTGCGCTCGCTTATCGAGGATAATACGATCTATGCCGTAGTCTATGGTGTGTCGCTGGTTGTGCTGGTTATGTCGGGCTATATGGTGTGGCGTTCGATCGCAAAAATCAATTCTGCTGCCCCTCGCGCATAATAATCGGGTGCGAAAGTGCGTTAGTTGCAGGAAAAATACTATCTTTGCGTTTTGTTTATGAATCGAATCGCTAAAATATTGATTATCGTCGGTGTGCTCCTCGTAGTTGGAGCGTGCCGTGAGTTGCCGTTGCCGTTCGAATACGACC